>CAMVPV010000001.1 GCA_947169455.1 uncultured Clostridia bacterium
CCCGGCAGGATCAGAAGTTGCTCCCGTTCCAGCCCCAGTTCGGTGTGCCCATATAGCTTACATATATCCGGTCGGGCGACAGTCCGAGGCTCTTGTTCAGTATATCACTTATCTTTCCGGTGAGAGCGCCCGTACCCTGACCGCTCGTGCCGTAGAGCTGTACCTCCACCATTGCTGCGGGAGCGTCGCTGCCCTTGAAATACAGGGTATAGTCGGGCTCGATGCCGACCATGAGCCAGCTTTCCGATTTGCCGGGGAGTGCGGTTATCGCCTGACCGAGAGCAGATTTGATCTCATCGCATTTTTCCCTGCTTACGGCGGCATTCGTTTTTACATTGATAAATGGCATGGTTATTACCTCCCGATATTATTATGTTGATATGATATCACATTATCACTGATTTGTCAAGGCGGCGTGCGGAAAACAGCAGCGGCACGGCAGGAAATATCCGCATCAGCCTGCCTTATCGTAATAGCTGTGCATATATGCGGTAAGCTCCGCACCATAGATATCCGAGAAGAAATCTATGACATCGGCGGTCGCCTCACGGAACGGCTCCGTATCGGGATATGTGACCGTCATGCCCTCCTTTTCGAGCAGTTCCACATATTCTTCGGTCTGCTGCTTCACCATTGCGCGATCCTCCGCCTCGGCGGTCTTTGCGGCTTCGGAAATTATATCGCGGTACTCCTGCGGCAGACCCTTCCATATATCCTGCCTTATCGTCAGCGGCATCGCATCATAGCTGTGATTGGTCACTGCAAGGTACTTCTGTACCTCATACAGCCTGCTGTTGTATATGACCGGCACGGGGTTCTCCTGCGCATCGAATTTTTCCTCCGCAAGAGCGCCCTTCAGCTCGGAAAACGGATAGCTCTTGGGATTGGCGGAGAGCGCGGACATGGTTTCCATAACGATTATGTTTTCGGATGTGCGTATATTCAGACCGCGCATATCCCTCACCGACTTTATCGCGCCCTTCTTTGCCGATGTGGTGACGCAGCGGAAGCCGTTGTCAAAATACGCAAGGATATGCATATTGTATTTTTCAAGGTCGGGCTCGATGCCCTCCATTACCGGTGAATCTATGAATTCCCACGCGCTGTCAAAATCATCGAACAGGAAAGGCAGCGCCGACACTCCTATCTTGGTGGCGTATGCGGCGTAATTGCCGGCGCTCGATACTGTCATATCCACATCGCCGCTTATCAGCCCCGCTATCATCTCCGCATCGCTCCCCAGTTCGCTTGAAGGGTGGATCTCAATTATGATATCACCGCCCGTGCGCTCCCCGACCGTCCTACGGAACTTTTCCAGCACGACACCGCGCGGGTCGCTCTCATCGGTGGAATATCCGGCGCGCAGGGTCAGTGGAAAGCGTATCTGTGCAGGGGGCGCCTCTGTCTCCGATACCTGCTGCGTTTCCGTATCGCTGTTCCCGCTGCTGCCTGCGCAGCCGGTCTGAAATACCATAAATGCCGACAATAAGACCGCAGAAGCTGTCTGCTTGTATCTCTTCAAATCTGCCGCCCCCCTTAACTGCCTGTTCTGCAGGTATCGGGAGAATACATCATAAAGCTGTTCTTTCCGTGCTCTTTGACATAATGCAGCGCATCCGAGGCGTTCTCACAGAGGGTATCGAAGTCCCTTCCCGCATCGGGGCACACCGCCGTTCCCACGCTCGCGGTGATATCGGCGGTGTTCCTGCGCCCGCTGTATGATTCCCGCAGGTGTTCACAAAGCGCAGCCGCCTTGCTTTCGATTATCTTCATGCCTATCTCGCGTGAGCTTACCGACAGCTTCAGCAGCACCGCAAATTCATCGCCGCCGGTGCGTCCTATGCAGTCCTGATCGCTGAACACGACGCATATCTTCTTCGCAACATCGGAAAGCACCTGGTCGCCCATGGTGTGACCGAGATTGTCATTCACAGACTTGAAGCTGTCGATATCTATAATATACACTGCGAGCATGTCGGTCTTTGCGGCAGTACGCAGCTTTTCCGTGACGTGCTTGCGGAAAGCCGCCGCAGTCAGCACACCGGTGAGCGGGTCTGTCTCGTTCTTCCCGGTTATGCCGAGCTCCCGGCTGAACTGTTCCTCAACATTGATAAGACTGCCGACCATCTGCTGTAACTGGTCATGCACCTTTACCGCGGCAGCCTTTACCCTGAACCAGCAGTAGGTGCCGTCGAGACACTTCACGCGGAACTCGCCCCTGATCACGCTCTCCTTTGTATTGCGGACATTGCGGAGCTGCTCACGTATATTCACATCGTCATCGTGTATGAGATTGAGGAGCTCATGCGTTTCGCTGAAATTGAAGGTGTTCTTTCCGCCCGCCACGACATTTTCGGTATTGCCGTCGAGGGTGAGCACCTTATGCACAAAATCGTAATCGAAGATGATATCCTGCGTCTGCACGGTGACCATCTTGAATTTTTCGCTGTTCCTGTAGATGCTGTCGTTGTTCTTTAGCAGGTAGAGTATCGAAACGAACAGAAGTATGAACGCAAAGGATACCACCATGATAAGTATGGCGACATTGTCGGATATCTCCGAGCTGTGTGCATCTACCACCGATCTCGGCAGTATCGACGCGAAGTACCAGTCGTGAACGCCCACCGGCGTCAGCACGACCAGCACCGGGGTGCCGTTGATGCGTGATTCGAGCACGGTGTCCTTTGTGGAGGACGGCTTGTAGAGGTTGATCTCCTCAAAGAGGTTGGTCATGCTGTCGCTGATGAGGTCGGAGTCTGTGGAGCAGGTGATTATATTCCCGTTCGATTCTATCAGCAGATTTGTCTCCCGCCCCGAAAAGCTTGCGGAATCGATAAGCTTTGAGAGCACGCTTTTGTCGAAGGTGCCGTATATAACGCCCGCGGGCACATCGTTCTGCATTATGGGAACAGCTGCCACGAGCACCTCGCTGCCGTTCTCATCGGACACGGAAACGGCGGAAAGCGCAGTATTGCCCTGCATCGCCTCCTGAAAATAATCAGTGAGACAGATGTTCCCCGAGGTGCGCCCGTTGTAATTTATGGTGGTGCCGGCTTTGTCCGCAACACCTATGGTCTTGAAGGCACCAATGCCCTTGGTGGAGAGAATGGTCTCCTTCATGCTGTTATAGTCGGAGATATCGATATCGCGGAAGTAGCGCTCCTGAGATTCGAGCATGACTATCTGGTCTTCAAGCTTGGTATTGAATACAGTGACCAGCGCCTGTGTATTCTCGGCGAGGTATGTTTTTGCGGATTCCTTCGTCAGCTCGTCGATATTGTTCCTGAACCACAGCAGTGTGAACGTGAGCATCACAATGGTGAATATCACTGCGGTCACGGTAGGCAGGTGGACTCTGAATGTCCTGTTCAAGGTGATACCCCCTCGGTCTTGATACGCGGAGTGCTTTCTGATCTGCGCAGAGGCAAGCGGTCAGATGCCGGCAAAGGATCCTGTCCTGCCCCTTATCTGCGGATTCTTGCCGCTGATCATCATACATCCTCTATTATACATCATTTTTCGCTTTTTTTCAATATATTTTTTTGTTTTTTTGGCGGTGCGATGCCGTAAGGCACTAACAGACTGCCGCAAGACCGCAGTTATTTAGTCAAATCTACAAAAAATCTCCGTGAACTCTTGACGATACGCAAACTGTGTGATAAAATATATTGTATTTGATACTATATCAAGAGTATTGCAGCTGAATTTCAGAAAAAGACAGATTTTCCGGAGGTCTTATATATGTCGGATAAAAGGATAATGAAAAGGATAGCGGCTGTCACCGCTGCCGCTGCGATGACGCTCGGACTTGCGGGCTGCGGCGAGGACACCATGTACAGCGCTTCTTCCGGCGGAACACAGATACCCGCGGGCGTTTACATCTACTTCCTGATGAACAAGTACTACGAAGCACAGTCCCACATGACCGAGAACGATACCGACGTTTTCGCGATAACCATCGATGACAAGAACGCCAATGACTGGATAGTAGATGGAGCAAAGGAAAGGCTCCGCGAATATGCCGCCGTTGAACAGAAATTCACCGAGTACGGGCTCTCCCTCTCGGATGAGGAGATATCCTCGCTGAAGCTGAACCTCGACCAGCTCTGGGATTACTACGGCGAAAGCTACGAAACCCTCGGCATTGCGGAATCGTCCTTCCTGCTGGTGTATGAGAACAACATGAAGGCAGACAAGCTGTTCGATGCGGTATATGGCGAGAACGGCAGCGACCCCGTATCCGAGGATGCGGTCAAGTCATACTATCTGGAACAGTACGCTCTCATAAATTACATCGATATGCACCTTGTTGACGGCGACGAAAATCTCCTCAAATCAGACGGAAAAGCCGAGAGGATGGAAATGGCGAAGGGCTACGTCGAGCGCATAAAGAACGGTGAGGACTTTGACGCGGTAGCCGAGGAGTATTTCAATTTCACACAGACCCTTGTTCCGTCGCTGAACGGCGGTATCTCCGCCGGCGATGAGGCAGACGGCAGCGCAGCCGCAGAGACTGCTGCCGAGACCGAGGCATCAACAGCTGAAACGACATCGTCCGATGCCGCAGACGAGACCGCGGCTCCCGCTGAAACGGCTCCCACTCAGGAGACAGAGGCAGAGGCAGATGTGACAGAAGCACCCTCCGGAGAGGATACCGTACAGACCGCTTCGGCTGAGCCCTCCGATGCAAATGAAGGCGGCGAAGAGGAAGAAGCCGGAAATCTCTGGGCGGATGACGTCCCCGCAGAAGAGGACGACTTTTCCGACAGCATCGATATCAGCGATCCATACGGCGTTTACGGCGATGCTTCAGCAGCGCAGTTCTACAGCAACCGCAAGTTCATCAAGAGAGACTCCGCCGTTCCCGATGAGAACGTCGATAACAAGGTGTTCGACGAAATGTCTGTCGGCGATGTCATCATCATCGAAGAGGACGAGCACTACTACATCGTTGCGAAGTACGACCCCTTCGAGGATCCCTCCAACTTCGAGAGTGCAAAGGAATCTCTCCTCCACGAGATGAAGGACGAGGATTATGAAAAACTCTCTAAGGAATGGGCAGGCAATGTGGATGTGAACTTCAACGACAAGGCTGTAAAGAGATATTCCGCAAAGAAGTTCGCAGAGACCGAGTAAGTTTTTTATGCGGATGTGAAAAATCCTATTGACAAAACCTGCACGGTATTGTATAATTAAATCGAAAATTGATATTACCTTATCAAGAGCGGTGGAGGAACTGGTCCTGTGAAGCCCGGCAACCCGTTCACATCATCATGATGTGTCCAAGGTGCTAAATCCTGCGGAAATTTTTCCGAGAGATGAGGATATTCCGGAATACGGATCTATCGGCACCGCGGGGAATACTGCGGTGCCGTTCGTTTTTCCGCGATAAATATGAAAGGAATGATTGATATGTCAAAAATGCTTTTTACGTCTGAATCGGTAACAGAAGGTCACCCCGACAAGATCTGCGATCAGATCTCCGACGCAGTGCTTGACGCCATACTCGCGGAAGACCCCAACGGGCGCGTTGCCTGCGAGACCTGCGCAACTACCGGCATGATAATGTGCATGGGCGAGATATCCACCACCTGCTACGTGGATATCCCGAAGATAGTACGCAGCGTTGTTGCCGAGATAGGCTACGACCGCGAGGGCTACGGCTTTGACAGCCACAGCTGTGCCGTGATACAGTCGATAGATGAGCAGTCCGCAGATATCGCGCTCGGTGTAGATCAGGGTCAGGGACGCATGGCGGGCGACAAAAATGACGATACACAGACCGGTGCGGGCGATCAAGGCATGATGTTCGGCTATGCGTGCAACGAAACTCCCGAGCTCATGCCGATGCCGATATCTCTGGCGCACAAGCTCGCAAAGCGCCTCACGGAAGTGCGCAGGAACGGCACTCTCGGCTATCTGCGCCCCGACGGCAAAACACAGGTCACAGTGGAATATGAGGACGGAAAGCCCGTCCGCGTGGATACGATAGTGGTTTCATCGCAGCACTCTCCCGACGTTGAACAGGACACCATAAGGAAGGATATCATCGAGAACGTCATAAAGCCGGTAGTTCCCGCAGAACTCCTCGTTGATACAAAGTACTTCGTAAATCCGACAGGACGCTTCGTTGTCGGCGGTCCGCAGGGAGACAGCGGTCTCACCGGACGCAAGATAATCGTTGATACATACGGCGGATATGCCCGTCACGGCGGCGGGGCATTCAGCGGAAAGGATCCCACGAAGGTCGATAGGAGCGCGGCTTATGCTGCAAGATATGTTGCAAAGAACATCGTTGCGGCAGGGCTCGCCGACAAGTGCGAGGTCGAGCTCGCCTATGCCATCGGCGTTGCAAAGCCGGTATCGGTGATGGTTGATACCTTCGGCACCGGAAAAGTATCGGATGAAAAGCTTGCAGATGCCGTAAATAAGGTGTTTGATCTCACTCCGGCGGCTATCATAAAGGATCTTGATCTCAGAAAGCCCCAGTACAGAAAGCTTGCAGCTTACGGTCACATGGGAAGAGAAGACCTCGGTGCTGCATGGGAAAAGACCGACAGGACACAGGCTCTCAAAGACGCCGTACAGTGACCTGCGCTGCGCCTGCTGCGTTGCTCCGCAGGCTGGGCTCTGCCCGGATCCGCGCCTTACGGCGTTGCTCCGCAGGCTGGGCTCCGCCCAGACCCGCGCCTTACGGCGTGTTAAGGGGGCTTCACCCCCTTAACGATCCCCTGACCAGAGGGCTTGCCCTCTGGACACCCCATAATATAATAACCCCCGCGTTTGTTCTTTTTTTGAGCAGACGCGGGGGTCTTGTTTATGGCGTATCTGTTTGGAACGTTCTGATACAGCGGATATTTCGGGTCGATAAGTGAGCGTTACGCTTGCCCACTCACGACATCAGACCTGCGAAGCCGTCCTCGCGGAAGCGTTCCTTGTAATAATCAAGCTCTTCGGAGATCATCCCGTCGATCACCTTCATTCCTAAAAGCTCGACCGGGGCTTTGTCATCGGTGAGGATGAGCCCTGTGCTCTCATATCCCGAAAGCGAACGGAGAGTATTCTCCATGAGGTCTTTCAGCTCGCCGTTTTCCAGCTTTCCGGTGTTTTCAGTGAACACACCTATCATTCCGGAATTGTCCGAAGCGAACAGCTCCCTGTTCGATGAATAGGGAACATCGACGGTATATACCGTGCCGAATTCGGAGCATATCGTGTCGCTCAGATATGAATTTATGCTGCCCTCTGCATCGGTGCGCATATTCATATTCACGACCATGACGCCGTTTTCCTTCAGATGCTGCTTCACCATAGAAAAGAATTCCTTTGAGGACATCTGGAACGGTATGGTGATATCCTGATAGGCATCCACCATTATCACGTCATACTTCCTGTCGCACACATTGAGGAACGCACGCCCGTCGTATTCCGAAACGGTGATATTGTCCGGCAGATTGAAATACTGCCGCGCCAGCGATGTTATCTTTCCGTCTATCTCAACGCCTTCCGCATGGATATCATCGAAATAACGGCTGCACTGCACCGCGAAGGTGCCTGTTCCCATGCCGAGTATGAGGATATCCTTTCTGTCGGAGGGAGCGCCGGTCATAAGCGGGGCTGCCATTGCGTAATCGTAATACATCCCGGTGAGGGTGTCGGTCTTCATATATGTTGACTGCACACCGAACAGCACGTTAGTGGAAAGCACCACGCGGCGGTCGTCCTCGCTGACGCGAAGGTAGTTATATACCGATTCGCCCTCATATACGGTGTCCTTTTCCCAGAAGGCAAAGCCTATCATCATTTCGGGGACGGATACGGCGGTCAGCAGTATCGCAGAGACAGCGACACGCACCGTTCCGCGCTTTTCCGATATGAAATATACCGCCGAAAGAATCAGCAGCACCGCCGCGAAAATAACGAATGTCGCCGAGGTGCCCACTGCGGGGATGGATATGAAGGTCGGCACGAACGTACCGATTATACTGCCTATCGTATTTGATGCGTTCAGCATACCGACCGTCCTGCCGTTCTCATCGAGGCTGTCCGATGCGAACTTCACCAGCGACGGCGTGACCGTTCCGAGCAGGAACAGCGGGAATACGAACACGGTCATGCAGGTGAGGAAAGCCGCGATGATAAGAAAGTTGGTGCTGACTGTGAGCACCAGCAGCGCGGATATGCCGATAATGACGAATTTGCCGATGAAAGGCACCGCGCCCAGCCATACCGCGGCAATGAGTATCCTGCGGTAAAGCCTGTCGGGGTCGGGAGATCTGTCCGCCCATTTTCCGCCAAGCACGTTGCCGAGCGCCATTGCTATCATTATTGTTCCGATGATTATTGTCCATACTATCTGCGATGAGCTGAAATACGGTGCGAGCAGTCTGCTTGCGCCGAGCTCTGCTGCCATTACCGACATCCCCGCGAAAAATTCGGTAAGGTAGAGGAATATCTTGTTTGAGAGTATGCCGTGTCTTTTGTTATTTTCGTTCATATATCCTCCGCCTGCGCCTTATTTGTCAGCAGAAGCATTTCGCAGTGCGCGTACTTCCTCGGTGGTCAGCTCACGCCAGTGTCCGGGCTGGAGCATACCAAGCTTAACGGGGCCTATCGCTATCCTGCGCAGGCGGGCGACCTCCAGTCCCACAGCCTCGCACATCCTTCTTATCTGACGGTTCCTGCCCTCCTTGATGACCATGCGCAGCACTATGCGGGATTCCTCGTTCGTGAGGACATCGACCGTTGCGGGGAGGGTCGGTTTTCCGTCGAGTTCTATTCCCGTTGAGAGCCTTACGAGCTGATCCTCGGAGAGCGGCGGGCGTACCGTCACGCGGTAGGTCTTGGAAACGTGCCTGCGCGGGTGCATTATATTGTTCGCAAAATTTCCGTCGTTCGTGAACAGCAGCATACCCTCGGAGTTGCGGTCGAGCCTGCCGACGGGATATACACGCTCGTCCACGCCCGTGAGCAGTTCTGTCACGCACTTGCGGTCGAGGTCATCCGACATGGTTGTGACATATCCGCGGGGCTTGTTCAGCATGATATACAGCTTTTTCTTTTTGGAGGGGAAAGCTATCCTCTCGCCGTCGAGGTATATCTTGTCGCTGCTGTCAGCCTTATCGCCGAGCTTTGCTTTTGTGCCGTTTACCGTTATCCTTCCCTGTGAGATATATTCCTCTGCCTTGCGGCGCGAGCATATCCCCATATCGGACATGAGTTTTTGTATTCTTACTTTAGCCATAGGTGCTCCTTTCGGGCAATGTGATCGTTATTATCCATACGACTATTTTATCATTCATCACGGTGTTTGTCAAGCGGGCGGCGTTTCCCCCCGCAGATGCCCGATCATCAATTGATAATTGATAATTAATTAATGATGTCTGTTCCGCGCTGCCTGCTATTGTGATAACAAAACCCGCGTCTGCTCATATCAGAACAAACGCGGGTGTAAAAGAGATCATGTTATCCACTGACGACGCGATAGGGACAGCGGCTCGTCGCCCGCTGACGTTCACACGAACAGCCGCGGTCTGAATTTTCAGTTGAGCAGCGCTCCTTACGGACGCTTTGCGCCGCAGTTGTTGCAGAAGTTGCCTGTGTTCACAGCGCCGCAGGAGCAGGTCCACTGTGCGTTGTCCGGACGCTTCGCGCCGCAGTTGTTGCAGAAGTTGCCCGTATTCACAGCGCCGCAGGAGCACGTCCACTGACCGCCTGCTGCCGGAGCGGGCTTCTTTGCGCCGCAGTTGTTGCAGAAATTGCCGACATTCACTGCACCGCACGAGCAGGTCCACTGGTCGCCGGCGGGAGCAGCCTGCGGCTGAGGTCTCTGCTGAGCCTGCTGCTGCATCTGCATAGCGTTGGTCTGTGAAGCTGCCTGCATGAATCCGCCTGCGCCGTTCATTCCCATGCCCATAGCCATGAAAGCCTGACCTGCGCCGTTGGGGTTCGAGCCGGCGCTCTGGATACCCTGTGCGACCGATGACTGTACAAATCCCTCGCGCACATTGGGGTCGGACATCATAGCGCCCTTGTTGCGCATATTGATAAGCTCCTTGGACTCGTCATCGTAGGAGATGCTTGCTATGCCGACCGAGCATATCTCCACGCCGCGGAGCGCCGTCCAGTCCTCATCGAGGGTCTTGGACATATACTTTGAGAGCTCACGGCTCTTGGATGTGATCTGCGATATCCTCACGCCATCGACCGACATCTGGTTTATGGCGGACTGGAGCGCATCGAGGAATTCAGCGAGGAACTGCGTGTTGATATCAGCAACTTCAACGCGGTTCGCGCTCTTTGCGCATACTTCCATATAGAACTTGATGGGGTCGGTTATCTTTATGGAATATGTTCCGTGTGCACGGAGGAAAAGTTCTGCGTTGTAGAAGTTATCGAAGTAGTTGATAGGGTTCTTGGTGCCGAAGCGTATGCCCTTTATCTCGGAGAGATTTATGTAGAATACCTTCTGTGTCTGGGAGGGCGTGCCGCCGAACTTGAATCTTTCCCATGTATCCTTGAGGGTGTCCTTGAGCTGACCGTTGAAGAGCGAGGGCGCAGACGACATAGATACCTTGTAATAGCCTTCCTGCGCGCAGTAATCGACTATCTTGCCGCCGTCCATGAGAAGCATCATGGTGTTGGGGTAAACGTGTATCACCGAGCCGTTGGAAACGAGGTCGGAGCTGCCCTTTGTATTGGAGCCCTTGCCCTTTCTGACCTGGACGCCCCTTACCATAAGGGTGCTTTCACCCATATTGTCGGGCTCGATGACTTCAAGCCATGAATCCGCGAGGGTGCTGCTTACCGAACCTACTGCTGCTGTTATAAGACCCATAATGATTTTCCTCCTGATGATTATTTTTTATTTTTCTTGCCGACGGCACCCGCAATGACTGTTATTATTATGACAGCCGCCGCTGCTGCCGCTATTATCACATACACCGATACGGGTATGTTCCCCGTGTCCGGCGAAGCTGTTAGGAGGCAGAACATCTGCATACACCTCCCGCATAGTAATGTATGAGAATATGTTCTCACACGCTGTACGCTAATATTGTAACATATCTTTTCAAAAAATTCAATAGTTTTTTGAAAAATCACACCGGGATACATTTGCAGGAACGATATCTGACGGAAAAGCCGCATTTGCCGGTGCGTACCGTAACAAATGCGGCTTTTGTGTACTGAAATACTGCAGGCAGCTCTTACGCTGAGTGCTTATTCACTGAGCCCTTCGGCATTTTTGAGGGAACCGTTCAGCCTGGATGCAAGGGCGGTGAGGTCATCCACCGATGCACGGAGCTCCTCGGAGCCCGATACTGCCGTGCCGATGCTTTCATCTATGGGGCCGAACGCATTGATGGTATTGTTCAGAACTGCGACCAGCTGACCTATCTCATCGGGACCCATGAGCGGGCTGTCCTCGCAGAATTTTACGACCTTGCCGAGCAGTGTCTTGACGCCGGCGGTCTTTTCTGCGGAGAAGGATGTCTTTTCGCCCACGGAGCCGACCTTCTCGCTGATATCGCTTATGCTCTCGGAGAGCTTTGCGGCGATGGAAGCACATTCCTCAGCCATTTCGGAAAGCTGTCTGTTCTTGTCCTCGAGCTCACGCTCCCTTTCGGGATCTCCGCCGCCTGCTGCGGCGCCTCCGCCTTCACCGGCTCTCTTCATGTAAGCGCAGCTTTCGGGAACGTTCTGTCCCCTTGCGATAGCGGCAGCCATTTCCTTGCAGGATCTGAACCCGCATATACCGCAGTCGATGCTCCTGTCCTTGTCGGTTATCTTGCCGAGCTTGTCGAACGCTTCATTGAGCTGGTTCATCATGAGCGGCGGCGCGGGAGGAGCCGATCTGTAGTTTCTCGTGAAGTCGGAGAGCTGGAGCTCGTTGTCGAAGTTCTTGAAAAGCTTCTGATAACCGCCCCTGTACGAGCTTAACCTCGATTTCTTGTCGGGGTGCTCGGATATGGTGCGCTTCATCGCCATAACATCGAATGTGGTCTGGCGGGTGTTGAGGCAGGGACCGAGGCTGCATCCCGAAACGCAGGAATAGACGTCGAACACCTTCGGGTGCTTCGCGTCGGAAACGTTCGCGTAGCTGTCAAGCTCGGGGTAGATATTCAGTCCTTCTCTGTGAACTATCTCCAGGTCGGGTATCTGCTCTTTCAGAGCGCTGTCGAAGCCGTCTATCATGGGATAGATATCGGTGCCCATGCCCTGTATGTCGTTGTACTCGTATGAGAGATCATTTGCGTCGTTCTGGGGGATGCGGATATCGTTGCGGTCGAAATATTCAAGGATCTTCTTGAATGTCACGTTGTAATCGATAAGACCCGTTTCCTCACATTCGGACTTCATCGCGATGCAGGGCGAGAGCACAGCTATCGGATTTGTCCTTCTGAGGTAATTTTTTACATATATTGCCTGACAAGCGACAGGCGTATGTATCGGCACAAGATTTTTCAGCAGCTTGGGCTGATACAGTTCTGCGTATCTTATGGCAGCGGCGCAGTGCTGGGTGATTATATTCCCGACATTGCCGGTGCTGAGCACTCTTGTATGCGCCCAGAGGCTGATATCGGCGCCGTAGGAAACGTCATAGATATAGCAGCCGTGTTTCTTGAACCAGTCGAGTATGCCCTTCCACTGTGTGGGGAGCGCTGTCTTTATCTCGGGGCTGACGATTATCACGAGCTTTTCGTCCTTTGCAGCCCTGTTCATGCATTCTTCCGCATCATCTATGTAATCTCTGGCATCATGCGGGCAGGCTTTTATACATTCGCCGCAGGCGATGCATCTGTTGCCGTTGACAGTGATGACTATCCTGCCGTCGTCGAGCAGCCTTGAAACATTTGCTTCGGGAGTGGGGCAGCTTCTTACACAGGCTCCGCATCCCACGCATCTGTCATGTCTTACTATGATAATATCTTTCAACTGAAAAATCTCCTTGCTAAATATATATTATATATTATAAAATAAATATCCACAATTATATCAGAGAAGTGCTTCGGAGTCCTTTAGAAGGGCGTCAAGCTCGCTGCTGTCGAGCGATATCTTGGGTACCTTCTTTGGCTTGTTGGTGCTGTCCTTTTCTTCGGTAGCCGTTACCTGTGATGTGAGCTCATCGAGAGTATCAAGACCCTCAAGGCCGTCGAGAAGTATCTTTTTCTTATCGCTGTCATGCTTTGGCTTTTTCGCAGCGGGGGGCTCGGGGAGCTCCGCCTCGATGTTCTGCGGTATCCTGAATACGGGCACGCCGCCCTCTTCGAGAACTGCCTTCGTATCGGAGAGCAGCTTCTGTGATTTTTCAACTGTCCCGGCGCTGGCGGATGTGAACTCATCAAGGATGCTCTTTATGGAGTTCATCTTTTCGGTGAGGCTGTTTACATCTTCGAGCACCGTTGCGCGGAGATTATTGGAGGCAGCGTCCATCTGCTCGGACTTGTTCTGAGCCTCCGCTATTTTTTCTGCGGCGCTTCTTTCTGCCTCATATATGATCTGCGATGCCTGATCGTTCGCATCGTTAACGGATTCATCAACGAGAGCTCTGGCATCGGCGGTGATCTTTTCTGCGTCTGCCTTGGCGTTTGCGATGAGCTGGTTCGAGGACATCTGCGCCTGTACGAACACCTGGCTGATAGCCATGGGGTCACTGCCTGCCTCATAGGCGCTGATCTTGCCCTCGGCTTCGGTGAGCTTGGCGGTGAGCTCCTCCACGTTCTGTCTGAGGGCAGCTATCTCTTCGTCCTTTTTCTTGATATCCTCAGCCGCAGCCTTTGACTTGGCGGTGAGTGTCTCGTTCTTTACCTGCACCTCGGTGAGCTTTGCCCTTTCGACCGTCATTACATTCTCATACGATTTTTCCTCGGGGGTACCCTTCTTGAAATCCTCCATAAGGAGCTTGGTCTCTCTGAGCTCGTTCTTAAGGTCGTAGATCTGACCGTTCAGGAACTCCATGCGTCTGATGACATCCGATCTGTCGAAGCCTCCGAATGTAACTGTTCTGATAAATCTGCTCTCGGCCATTGATGTTGCCCTCCTGACTGTTTCCGGTCATGATGCCTTGTGCGGCTCATGCCGTAACAAAAAAATATGTATCGCACGGTGTCTGCCGTGCAATAGCTTTCCGTACATATAATACTCCGGATACTATTATATCAAATATCGCACCGGTTGTCAAGGATATTCTGTAAGATATACATATAAAATACCCCCGTCGCATTTTGTTCATTATGACATTTCTCCGCGCAGCGGCATCACACAGATCCTGAAGAATCTTTCCGCACCCGCTTCGCCGAATACCTTTTTCAGCACTGCCGAGGACGGGTTCCCCTCGTTTATCATCCTCCCGCGGAACTTCGCCAGACCGTCGATATTTCCGGCATCTTCCGGCGCGGAGAAAGCCGCCGCCGAATATGCGCGTATGCTTTTTGCGGCTATTTCCGAAAGTGATGCATCATCACCGGGGCGAAGCGACTTTATCAGCGAATACGGTGTCCGTTCGCTTATGTACCATGCGGGCTTCTCGGCGTAGTCCGCAAGGAAGTCATATCTGCGGTGTATCCTTTCGAGCACGGGCTGCGCGGGCTTTCCCGCGGTGCAGTCGTAGTACTCGACGAATATCGTGCGCTTTTTCCCGACGGTCATTATATCCGTGAGCAGGAACGGCACGGTCTTCCCCTCGTTCGGCATGAACGAGCAGGTCAGCAGTTCCATACCGAACGGAGTGCCGGTGAGCATGGTCATCACATTGCCGAAGCCCTGCACACGGTACCGGCGGACGTCAAAATCCATCAGCTTTATCGTCTTTGGATAGGAAAAGCGGCTGTACTCATCATCGGGCAGCCTTTCGGTGATCTCCTTCGGCGCGAACAGCTTCGGCACATGATCCCTTATCCTGCGGAGTTCCTTCATGAAAAAACGCTCCTTTCACGGTGTTTGTTGTTATTTTGATTTTACCGCGTATCGTGTGAAAAGTCAACAGCATATTTTTTGAAAAATATGATTGACAAAATGTAAATAATGTGTTATCATAATGACGGCAAAATATTCTTTTGAAGGGAAGGCAATTCTGCTATGAAGAAGAAACATACCATTTCTGTGCTGACGGCTGCCGCATTTGCGGCGGGAATGATATCTGTACCGGTCTGCGCGGAGGAGAACAGTGAGGATATCATCATACTCTACACCAATGACGTCCACTGCGCCGTTGACAGCAATATCGGCTACGACGGACTTGCGCTGTACAAGCGCGAAATGGAGGCGGCTCATGACAATGTGATACTTGTCGGTGCAGGCGACGCTATACAGGGTATGCCCCTCGGAACGCTCTCAAACGGCGAATATATTATCCGCGTGATGAATCAGGTCGGATATGATGTCGCCATACCCGGCAATCACGAGTTCGATTACGGATTTGACGAGCTCTACAAGCGCGCCGATGAACTCGGATGCGGGTACATAAGCTGTAATCTCCGCAAGATCATTGATCTTGACGAGGGCGAAGAGGAAAATGTCTTTGACCCTTACAGGATCATAGAAGCGGGCGACAAGAAGATCGCGTTTGTCGGCGTGACTACCCCCGAGAGTTTCCATACATCGACACCTGAATACTTCCAGAACGAAAACGGCGACTACATCTATGATTTCTGCGGCGATTCGATTTGCGGCGTCGTTCAGTCAACTGTTGACGAGGTAAGGGAACAGGGCGCGGATTATGTGATACTTGTTGCGCACCTCGGAGAAGAAGGATCGATCGAGGGGTGGAAGTCCACCGATGTCGCAGGGAACACATCCGGCATAGATGTCATCATCGATGCTCATTCCCACGAGGTGACGCCTTCTCTTGAAGTCACAAACAAGGACGGCGAAAAGGTCATCATCACACAGACGGGAACAAAGTTCGCAAATATCGGAAAACTGACCATTTCTCCGGACGGCTCTCTGGTGACCGAACTCATATCGGAAGTTCCTGCGCCGGATGACAGCATGGGTCTTGCAGAGGATTCATGGACGGAGGCAGACGACCGCGAGGGCAGATTTGTCGATGAAGATACAAATCTGCTCATACATCAGATAGAATCGGAGGTAGATGAAAAGCTCTCCGAAAAGATAGGCGAAACCCCATTCAAGCTGTATGACAGTGACCCCGAGACCGGCGAGCGCAGGGTAAGAAAAGGCGAGACAAATCTGGGCGACCTCTGCGCAGATGCTTACAGAAGCTATCTTGGCACCGATATCGCAGTTGTGAACGGCGGCGGCGTCAGAGCGCCGATAGAAGCGGGCGATATCACCTACCGCGATGCGATGACCGTCAATCCGTTCAATAATATGGCTTGCGCGGCTGAGGTGAGCGGTCAGCAGATACTCGACCTGCTCGAACTGGGCGCGATGAACTATCCCGAGGAGAACCCCTCGTTCATTCACGTATCCGGAATGACATATACGATCGATCCGGACGTTGAAAGCAGCGTTCAGATGAATGAATTCAGCGAATTCTCCGGCGTGACCGGTGAATACAGGGTAAAGGACGTATATATCGGCGGCGAGCCCCTCGACCTCGAAAAGACCTACACGATAGGCTCTCACAACTACTTCCTCAAGAACGGCGGCGACGGCTACATAATGAGCGGAAAGTGCAGTATCTATCTTGATGAAGTGATAAGCGACAGCAACCTGCTCGCTGTATATATCCGCGATGCGCTCGGCGGCACTGTACCCGAGGAATACCGCGATCCTTACGGTCAGGGCAGGATAACGATACTCGATGCAGAGGCTGCACAGCCCGCCGAGGAAGAAGCTGCTCCGGAAGAGGAGGATATCTCCTATGAGGATGCGGCTGCGGAAGAAGCGCCCGCAGAGGAGGCTCCCGCTGCAGTTGCAGCTATCCCCGCGTCTGACGGCAGCGCTGATGTTCCTGCTACGGGAAATACCTCCGCAGCAGCGATAGCAGTGGTATCGCTTGCGGCACTCGCGGCAGCGGCTGCTCTCAGATCGAAGAAATATTGATGCGGCAGCCGGAGCACTGTAACGCTCCCGATGTCGGATGATATACGATAATAAAAAGGGCTGAATTTGTTCCTTTCCGGACAAAACGCAGCCCTTTTTCTGCTGTACCCCGACAGTGGCAGTTTATGCGCAGAAACGGATAATATTAACTGTTCATTATCAATTTTTCGTTTTTGTATTTTATTGTTCATGATTGCTTAATACGCTTTAGTCTATTAGTAGTGATTTTTCACGGATAATAATCTATTTTTTTGTACAAAGTATAAAAATTATAGCTTTTTAAGTGAAATTATCAAATAATGCTTGACAATCACAAAAGCGTATGATATAATGAGTACAGTAAAAGAAATGAAATGAAAGAAATGAAAAATAAAGGCAAAGCACAGGAAACTGTGTGACGCAAAGCTATAGGGCCCGAAAAGGCAGCCAGTTGCAGAATATCAGCAGTGTTGCATATCTTATATATGTAACGCATTGCATCGTGCAGTTATTCCGCTTTGGCTTTGCGCCGGAGCGGATTTTGGTTTTCCGCTTACTGAATGGTTTTAAGGTTTAAGTTATGGCTGCGGGATGCAGCCGAGACAGAGTTTTTGAAAAGGGAGCGATCATTATGACAAGAAGAAATGAAAACATGAGGAAATTCAAGGGCTTTACCCTGGTCGAGATGATAATCGTTGTTGCTATCATCGGCGCACTTTCGCTTATCATTATCCCGACACTGTCCGGATTCATCAAGGATGCGAAGCGTAAAGCTGCGATCACAGACGCACATACCATAAAGAATGCGATCGAGTGTACGCTGGTTGAACAGCTGCCGAAGCATGACGACGTGAACTCAGCTGCTTTTAATAAGGTGCTGTATTTCGATACGAATAAAGGCAAGAAAATGTCTGAAAGAGATTATGAGGATGTAGGAGCTTTCTCCAACGTCAGCTGGGTGATCTACAAGAATAATTCAAACGGCGGCGGCGGATCCCAGGCAGTTGACAAGCTCATCGCGGGTGCTCTGGAAAATGTTGTCGGCGACAGCTTCAAGGCGGGCAATAAAAAGAATCCTATGAGCTACAATACTGACACTAATAACTGCGCAAAGTATGTGAAAGATAATAAAACCAATTTTGGTCTGATCGTTGTGTATGATACCAGCGGATTTGTACAGATGATGCAGTTATACAGAAAAGGCGTTCTGGTAACATACGTCAATAATCAGTATCTCGTAAATACCAGCCCCAAAGCACACTTTGTAGGTGAGGGCACATGGGATAAGATCTTTGCAGACAGCGACAACGGCGGCGACTGCCCCGAGGAGTATGGCAGGATCTATCTGGCAAACACCCAGAGAAGAGATTCCGGCGGCTACGGCGGTTGGTATTGATCGGTGATATATCTTAATATACCTATATATATGGTCTGAGGAACATATCGGGTAAAC
>CAMVPV010000002.1 GCA_947169455.1 uncultured Clostridia bacterium
CTTTACGTTGTCGGCGGCATATTTCCTCTGCATGACGATATTTATCTTCCGCTCGGCGCGCTCGAACTCAACGATCTCCTTTGCCTTGATGGGTTCGTTGTCGCATATATTATATACGCCGTGGCAGACGTTCGCGCCGCTGCCGAATGCGCTGCATATAAAATCCGAAAGATTGAACAGGCAGGTGAACGAATAGCCGTAGTCACCGTAGCCGTAAATAAACGCACAGTTCTCCTTCGGGGCGAATATCTTTGAATGAAGATTTTCGGTGAAGTCCTTGGTATAAATCGGGCAGCACCGCATGATAACGGAGTTCATCCTCGATTTTGAGGATTTGGCAGCCGCAAGCAGGGCGCGCTCCGAATCGAGCTTCATTTTGCCGTACAGCGTGGAGGGACGTTCTATCGCTATTTCGCGGATAGGCTCCCTTGTTTTCTGCACCGCATACACCTGATGAGTGCTGAGCAGATAGAAATCCTTGACATCCATAGAAGCAGCGGTCTTGAAGATATGCTTGTCGGTCTGTGCGGATTCCTTTTCCTCCTTGTCGCTGAGCAGCGCGGGATAATCATTATCCACCGAACACGCAAGGTGTATCACCGCGTCGGCTCCGCACTCTGCAAGAACGCCGTAGAATGCGTCCTTATCGGCGACATTTCCCTTCATGAATTTATAATGCTCATGCTCAAAACCGGATGGCTTGCTGTCAAACCCTATCACATCGTACTTTTTGACGACAAGTCCCGAGCACACCGCCTGACCTATAAGTCCAGACGCGCCCGTAACAAGTATTTTCCTCACGGCTCACACCTCCCAGCGCAGATATATCATTTTCAATCAGCGATCCATTTTGAGATATCAAGATATTCGCCGTCGCTCCACAATCTTTCGAGCGAATAGAAATCTCTCTGCTCCTTGTGGAATACGTGTACGATTATATCGTGATAATCTATGACTATCCAGTTCGAGCCGTTGTTGCCCTGAACGCGGGCAGGGCTTTCGCCGAGCTGCTCCTTTGCCTGATATTCAGCCTCATCGGCGAGGGCACGCACCTGTGTAGAGGACGAAGCGCCTGCGATAACGAAATAATCAGCCATAATGGTGAGGTCGCCGATCTTTATTACCTTGATATCCTCACCCTTCTTTGAATCAAGTGCCTTTACCAGCACTTCAAGCATTTTTTCACGGGGTCCCATGTTATCATCCTTTCCTTGCCGCTGCCTTCTGCGCATATTCATTGTACGCATTTATCGTATGTATCGGGAGCAGCGAGCATTTTTCCACTACGCTCGAGACAGAGAACCTCAGTGCCTCGAACATTGCCGCGTCGAGATCTATATATGCGATGCGGCGCATTTTTCCTACATCCTTATATGTCCTGTCCGCCGATATGAGGTCGGCGAGATAGACTTCCTTTTCCAGCAGAGACATACCGCCCCTGCCTATAGTATGGTATCTTATCGCGTTGAGAAGGTCGTTGTCGTGAAATCCGAGGACGTTCTCGGAGTACCACGCACCTGCGGGCGCATGGAACAGCGGCGGCGCGATAAGTTCCGGCGGAGAGATATCCATCTGAGAGTGCTTCACCATTTCAAGCTGTTCCTCGTGGGGTATCTCCTTGCACACATCATGCAGCAGACCCGCGAGGTATGCCTTGTCGGGGTCGCCGCCGTATGTAAGTGCGAGTTTTCTTGCCTCATCCGCAACATTCAGGCTGTGTGTGCATCTTTTCTTTGAAAGCCGTATTCTGAGTATGTCTTTAAGTTCGGGCACAGTGTACAAGATGACACACATCCTTTCGGTTCAGCATGAGTACAGCCCATGCTTTTTTATAAGTTCATATACCGCAGCGGGCACAAGTCCGGAAATATCCTCGCCGCGCGACAGCTTTTCGCGTATTTCCGTGGAGGACACCTCGAACGGTTCGGTATCGACCGCCTCGACCTTTCCGAATGCGGAAAGCTCTTCCGCGATGCGCAGGATATCCTCCTTTTCGGAAGAGCACCTTGCGGCGGCGGCGGGTATGCACATGGTCAATATATCCCGGGCTCTCCGCCAGTGCGGGAGAGTTTTCAGTGAATCGCCGCCTACCGCCATATACAGCGTATCATGCGGATATATCCCGCGCAGATATTCGAGCGTATCAACGGTATAGCTGACCGTTCCGGCGTTTATCTCATGCATGGATATCTCCGCGCCGGGAATGTCACCGAAGGCGAGCCTGCACATTTCGAGCCGTTCCTCCGGAGATGCACATCCCGTGCGCCCCTGTTTGAACGGAGAAACGAAGGCGGGCATTATCACGGTCTTTTCTATGCCGAGCCTTTCGCAGCGCAGCATGGACATAAGCAGATTCACATGACCGAGGTGCGGCGGGTCGAAGCTGCCGCCGAACAGCAGGACATTCACTTCTTGCCGCGGATATTCTTTTCAAACCGCTTTTCTCCGCCGCGGAAGGAGGTCTTCTTCCCTGCGGAATGTGAATAGTAACGCTTTCTTTTTTCCTCGCGTTCGGCTTTTTTCTTCGCCGCGATGCGTTCTTCCTCGGCTTTGCGCTCTATGCGGCGCAGCTTGACTGTCTGCGAGCTGTTCTTCTTTTCGCTGCCGGGCAGCACGATATGCGGGTCGTGAGGGTCGCGGCGGTACAGCACCGAGCGGTTGCCTATCACCTGCACGACCTGAGCGCTCGTCCTTGCTGCAAGTTCCTTCGCAGCTTCGGCTGCGGTCATCATTGCACTTTCGAGCACGCTTATCTTCACGAGCTCTCTTGCTTTCAGCGCGCTGTTCAGCTGTGATATCACGTTATCGTTGATGCCGAATTTGCCGACCTGAAGAACTACGGGTTCTTTCTGTGCAAGGCTTTTGAGATACGCTCTCTGTTTGCTTGTAAGCATAAATTACCTCCTCACACTTTATCGGAAAAATATTTTTTCAGTTCACCAAGTGCGTTTGCCCTGTGGCTGACGCTGTTCTTTTCCTCCGCAGAGATCTCCGCGAAGCTGTGTTCGCCGTACATGAATATCGGGTCGTAGCCGAAACCGTTCGTTCCGCGCTTTTCATACCCTATCCTGCCGTGACATTCGCCGCGGAAGCTTTCGGAAGATCCGTCCGGCTTGAACTTTGCGCCGCGCTTATCGTCGGGAACGTCCTTCATTTCGGAGAGCACCCTTTCGCAGCGGTGCCCCTCATCGGCGTAGCGTGCGGAAAATATCCCCGGAGCGCCGCCGAGCGCATCAACGCACAGACCGCTGTCATCGGCTATGACATAATGCTTTTCCGGCAGTGCCTCGAACACGGCTCTTGCCTTTACAGCGGCATTTTCCTCGAAGGTGCTGCCGTTTTCCTCCGGGTCGCAGGAAACTCCCGCCTCCTGCTGTGAGAGCACCTCAAAACCGAGCGGCGAGAATATCTCGCGTATCTCACGCAGCTTGTTCTTGTTGTTGGAAGCGAGTATCAGTTTCATTCTTCATTTTCCTCTTCATTTTCTTCCGGCTGTTCATCGGCGTCCTTCTTTTTCTTCTTTCCGAAGGTGATCTCCTTGAACAGGAAGCCGAACCTGCCGTCCTTGAGGGACTTTTTCTTCTTTTCCTCTGCGGGGGCTTCTTCTTCGGCTGTCTCTTCGGAAACTTCATCCTCTGCGGGAATTTCTTCCTCACCGGCGGTCATATCATCAGCGGGAACTTCATCGCCGGATATATCATCGTTTTCATAATTATCATCCGAGCCGCCGGAAACATCCTCTTCCGGTACTTCTGCGGGAGCGGCGGGCTCTTCTCCGGATGCTTCGTCCTCCTCATCATCGGCGGGAGCTTCATCGGCTGCCGCAAGTTCGGCAAGCTCTTCATCGGTGATGATGCCGTCCTCGGCGTCCTCATCGTCAGCGGGAGCTTCATCGTTATCGCTCAGCCGCTCGTAATTGCCCTCGAAATCGGTATCGTTAACGAAAAGCGCCTCTGCGAAATCCGAAGCGACGAAATCCTGGAGATCGTCCAGCTTTTCGCCCACGCCGATGAGCTTTACGGGGATGCCGAGCTCGCGGTGTATCGATATCACTATGCCGCCCTTTGCGGTGCCGTCGAGCTTGGTCAGCACGATGCCCGTTATCTCGGCGGTCTGGCTGAACAGCTTTGCCTGGTTCACAGCGTTCTGACCGGTAGTGGCGTCGAGCACGAGAAGCGTTTCGACGCTGCACCCCTCTGCCTGCTGATAGCATATACGGGTGATCTTTTTCAGCTCATCCATGAGGTTCTTTTTGTTGTGGAGCCTTCCGGCGGTGTCGCATATAACGACATCCGTTCCGCGCGACTTTGCGGCGGTGACTGCATCGAACACGACAGAGGCGGGGTCGGAGCCCTCGCTGTGCTTGACGATATCCGCGCCTGCGCGTTCTGCCCACACTTCAAGCTGATCTATCGCAGCGGCGCGGAAGGTATCGGCGGCGGCAACGATGACGGATTTCCCCTCGGAGGTGAGCTTTGCGGCAAGCTTGCCGATAGTTGTTGTCTTTCCGGCGCCGTTCACGCCTATCACAAGGATAACGGAGGGCTTGGTGGAAAGGTCGAGCGGCTTGTCTTCGCCGAGCATATCTGCGATTATTTCCTTCAGCGCGGTGCGTACCTTTTCGGGGTCGGAGATATTTTCCGACTTCACCCTTTTGCGCAGCTCGTCGCATATATCGACGGAGGTCTGCACACCGATATCGCACATGATAAGTGTTTCCTCAAGTTCTTCAAAAAATTCCTCATCTATCTTTGTGAAATTACCGAGCAGACGGTTAAGACCACCCATAATGGAGTCTCGTGTTTTTTTCAGTCCCTCGGAGATCTTGTCAAAAAATCCCATTATATCTCTCCATTCTGTGCTCAAAGAACTCCTTATAATATTATATCATACTTTTTTCAATATGTCAAATGTTTCATTCCATACTCTGCCCGATTGACTGCGCCTGTTCCCCTTGAATTTTTTGTAAATGTGTGATATAATACCTATGAACTGTTTTGATACGGGAGGTGTACGAGATATGCTTGCAGTGCAGGTCATAAAAATATACTGGACAAAGGCAGACAGATCACCGCAGGGCGCGGAAGAACGCCGGAGGGTGCTGCATCCGTCACGGATAGAAGAAAATGTCCCGCTGTCCGGCGAGGGTATTTTCCTGTGCAGACACTCATACAGGCAGGACGGTAAGCTGTATGACAGCACGGACTATTCACAGGCTCACTTCCGCAATATATACCGCATTGAAAAGGGAAGGATGACGCCGGTAAAGGACTATCCGCATGAATATATCATGAAGATGCAGGAGCTTTCGCGGCTGTACAGGGGATATTTCACCGACTGCCGCTCGGTTTCCGCATGGAAGGACCCCGCATATATCCCGGGTATAATAATACGCGGGGAAAACGGCGGATATCTCATAAAATGGTATTCGCTCGCCAATGGCTACCAGCCGGTGCGCAGGGGCGTCAATACCGATCGCAGCATCAAAGATTCGCCGTGCGCAGGGAAGGATGTACTCTGTGAAAAGGCGTTTGAGCTTAATGAGGGCGAATCGGGAGTTATCGACTATAATTACCGCTATACCGCAGATACCGGTCAGCATTACGAACAGTACAGGGTGTATTTCGTATGCACCGGCGAACTGAAGACAAACACATTCACAAAGGCAGGATACGAGAAAAAATACGACCGGACGGTCGTGCTGTTTTAACAGGGAGGTATAACAATGTCAACAGCTTCTGTCATCACGGAAGAATTCATCCGTTCGCTCGCGCCGAATGCATCGGCGATTTCAAATGCGGCGAAAATATCCCGCTCAGGCGGATTTCTCACGCTGCACAAGACCGCGGACGAAACGCTCATCTTCGGGGACTGCAAGGGCAGCGGAAAGGAACCGTATCACACATCGGCGGATTTTTCCGGCGACTCGCCCGTGTTCCGCTGTTCCTGCCCGAGCAGGCAGTTCCCGTGCAAGCACAGCCTTGCGATAATGACCGAATGGCTCGCGGGGAAGGAGTTTTCCGTCGCGGAGATACCGGAGGACGTAGCGCTGAAGCGTGAGAAGATCGCAAAGAAAGCGGAAAAGGCTGCCGCTCCCGAAACGGAAAAGAAGCCCGCAAAGCCGAACAAGTCCGCCGCCGTGAAGAAGCTGAAAAAGCAGGCGGAGGGTCTGGAGCTTGCTGGGAATTTCGTGAACGATGTTCTGAGCCGAGGGATATCCGCCGTGAACCGCGCATCCGCGGAACAGTACAAGGAGCTTGCAAAGCAGCTCGGAGATTACTATCTCCCGGAGCCGCAGGCGATAATGTACGAGATAGTTTCGGCGGCGGAGCGCCTTTCCGATACGCCGTCCGACGCGGAAGCCGAGCGGGTAGTGCAGCTCGTGGTAAAGCTTCATTCCACCGTGAAGAAGTGCAGGGAATACATATCCGCAAAGCTGGAGAGCGGCGACGTGCTCCCCGAGGACAATATCCTCTATGAGGCCATGGGAAATGTGTGGAAGCTGACACAGCTGAAGGATATCGGTCTGTGCCGCGAGAACGCAAGGATCATACAGCTTTCGTTCACGGTGCTGCATGACAGCATACACCGCGCAGATATAGATACCGCATACTGGTGCGATCTGCAGACGGGCGATATCATGCGCACCGAAAATATCCGCCCGCTGAAAGCCGCAAAGCATATCAAGGAGGAGGATTCGGTATTCGGCGTGCATGATATAAAGGAGCTCTACATCTACCCCGGCGGGATGAACCGCCGCGTCCGCTGGGAAAGCGCGGAGATAAATGATGCGGCGCCCGAGGTTTATGGGGATATCATATCAAAAGCGGGAACGAGCATCGCAGAAGCCGTGAAAAAGGCAAAGAACGAACTGAAGAATACTCTTTCCGAGCCGTCGGCGGCAATGCTGATAAAATTCGACAGCATAGGATTTTCAAAAGAGGACGGTCACCCCGTGCTGAAACTCGGCGAGGAGACAGCCGCTCTGCGTGCAAATGAGAACTATCCGGATACCTGTGACGTCCTGACCGCAGTGAACGGAAAGCTGCTTGAAAACGGCGCGCTGCTCGGTGAATTCTTCTACGAGCCCGCCGACAGGAAATTCTATATAGCGCCCGTTTCGCTGGTGAATGCTGACGGCATCACACGGCTGTGCTGAGGGGGAGGAAATATATATGAACACATCTGCATTCTACGAACTGAGAAAGCGCCTTTACAGCTGCGCGGCGGCGGGCTGCTCGAACGTGAGCGAGGATTTCCGCCTGAAAAAGGCACTGGAGGATCTTGCACCGCTCGCACAGGCAAACAAGAGCTTCGCGCGGCTGGGAGATATGTGCGGCAGGCTGTTTTCGGATGATGCTCCCGCACCTCTGCTTGCGGACTGCATAGCGCTCGCGGACGCCCTTGCGGTGGCGCAGGGCGGCATATCGGACAATTCCGAAACGGAAAAAGCGGGGACTGCCGGAAGGATACCCGAGGGAAACGTTCCGTATTCGCGCATAAATGCGCTCTGCGAGCTTGTACGAAAGGACAGCCCCAAGCTGATAGAGCTCCCGCCCGAGGATGCGGCGCTTGCCGCCGACCCGCGCGTTATCGCGGTATTTGCGGGGATGTCGAACAGGAACAGCTATCTGCTCGAAAGCTTTTTCCGTAAGATCACGGCGGCTTCGGGCGATATGATCGTTCCGCTGCTCAAAAGCAGGATAGATGTTTCCGACCCGAAGGAAAGCGGCGTCCGCATAAAATATATCTCAATGGCGGCGGGCGATAAGGAACGCGAACTTTACATATCGACAGCCCGGAATACCGAAGCATCGAACGATCTGCGCGCCGCTGCGCTCGAAGCGCTGGGCGACGCCCCCGAAAACAAGGATATCCTGCTTGAGATATACAATACATCAAAGGGCAAGGTGAAGAACACGGCGCTCGCGGCGCTCGCCGGCACAGACTGCCCCGAATGTGAAGATATATTCAAAAAGCTGACCGCGAAGTACAAGCCCTCCTACGATCAGTACATCGCAAGGTCGGGCGGAAAGATATGCACGGAATTTGCGGTGAAGCTGATAAAGGAAGAGGACGCAGGTGCTAAAAATGCAAGGACTGCCGCGGACTGCTGCGCGCTCATAGCAAACAAGCCGGACGCCGACGAGGGCTTTATGATACTGAAAGCACGCGGCGAACAGTATATCGGACCGCTGAACAATACGCTGATAGGCAACCTCTGCCATACCGAACGCCGCGCAGAGTTTGAGGGGCTTATCCACAGGCTGTTCAGTGCCGACAAGAAATCCTTCCGCAAGGCGGAACTGTTCACCAGACTTGCAGATTCCCCCGAAACAGCTTTCGATGATATCAGACCGGAGGATATCGTTCCCGTGCTGGAAATACTTAAGAACACGAACCTGGTCTATTCGGAAAATACCGGATATTACTTTATCTCCGTGTCATCAGACAGGCTCAGGGGAATTGAACTGTTCAAGGACATCCCCGCAAAAATGTTTGAGCTTATCTGTACTGTTTCGGCTGACAAGGAACCGAACGATCTCCGCATGAGCATATTTTTCGGTCTGATGCACTCCTGCAAGCCCGCCGACCGCGAAATGATATGCAGAAAGGGATGTGAGTTCGCGGCAGCTGCCATCCATAAAACGCCCGACTTTGCGATGCTGAACTTTATCCACACATACGGCTCGGCGGCTGACAGCGGGGATTACCGCGGCCTCATCACCGATTACATAATGTACTGCTGCAAGCACGATATTTTCCGCGGCTATTATTCCACGCGGATAGCGCTGGGTATGATGCCCATCCCGCTCGATGTGCGCCTTGCGGAGCTGGAGCAGCTTCTGAAAAAGCTGAAAAATCCGCTCAATATCCACAAGCACAAGGACGATTACATCAAGGCTGTTCAGGATCATATCGACAACAATAAACTGGTATGAACGGACAGCAGACGTCAAATACCGACCGGAAAACTATATAAGAAAGGCTGATAAAAATGTCGGATATACTGAGACTCCCCGCCGAGGAGCTGTATAAAGAAGAGCTCGAAGCACTTATTGCAAACGAAAAAGACCCCGTTCCCGCGGGGTGGAGGATGTCGCCGAAGTCGGTGCTCACCTATATAATGGGCGGAAAGTCGGGTAAAACGACTATCACTCCCAAATATATGGGGGATAAGCGCATCGTCGAGATATGTATAGCAACGCTGGTCACCGACCGTGCACTGCTCCTTATCGGCGAGCCCGGCACGGCGAAATCGTGGCTCTCGGAGCATCTCACCGCCGCTATTAACGGCAATTCGTCAAGGGTGATACAGGGCACCGCCGGCACTACCGAGGAACAGCTCCGCTATTCGTGGAATTACGCTATGCTGCTCGCGAACGGCCCCTCGCATGAGTCGCTCGTGAAGAGCCCCGTATATACCGCAATGGAAACGGGCACGATAGCGCGCATCGAGGAGATATCCCGCTGTGCGAGCGAGGTACAGGACGCACTTATCTCTATACTCTCGGAAAAGCGCATCTCCGTGCCGGAACTTTCCGAGGAGATAGCCGCGCGCAAGGGCTTTTCTGTGATAGCCACCGCGAACACCCGCGACAAGGGCGTGAACGAGATGTCATCGGCATTGAAGCGCCGCTTCAATATCGTGGTGCTGCCTGCGCCCTCCGATATGGAAACGGAAATAAACATAGTGAATACGCGCGTAGCACAGCTCTCGCAGAGCTTCGGGCTGACCGCCGAGCTCCCCGGCCGCACTGCCGTTGAGCGCGTCGTTACCGTATTCCGCGAGCTCCGTGACGGTCAGACGCTGGACGGTCAGATCAAACTGAAGACCACCTCGGGCGTGCTTTCGTCTGCGGAGGCGATATCGCTCCTCGTGAACAGCATGGCGCTCGCGGGCAGCTTCGGAAGCGGAAAGATAACCGATGCCGACCTCGCAGCCGCACTGCAGGGCGCAGTCGTGAAGGACGAAGGCAAGGACAAGGCTGTCTGGACGGAATATCTCGAAAACGTTATGCGCAAGCGCAAGGGATGCGCGTCGCTCTACGCAGAATGCAAGGAGAGGAATTCTTAATGGCGGTATATTTCGGGGTGAGACACCTCTCGCCCGCGTGTGCGTATTTCGTCACCGGTTTTCTCGAACGTGAGAAGCCGGATATCGTGCTGATAGAGGGTCCCTCCGATCTTTCACATCTGATAGAGCCGCTCCTCGATGCGGATGCCGTGCTCCCCGCGGCGATACTCGCCTACACGGAAAAGCCGCCGATAAGAACGGTGCTGTGGCCGTTCGCGGAATTTTCACCCGAATACCGCGCCATGAAATGGGCAGTGGATAATCATGTCCCCGTGAAGTTCTGCGACCTGCCGTCCTCGTGCCTGCTCGCAGGGGAGGATGACGGGGAGGATGAACGCGGAAAAGATACCGCCCCGCGGATATCGGTGTATGAACAGATGGAGAAGATCACCGGAACGGACAACGATTCTTTCTGGGAATATACCTTTGAACAATGTGAGGATCCCGACGATCTCACTGCGGCGGTGGATGAATACGGCAGAGAGCTGCGCGGGCATTCGGAAAACGATGAGCATGACAGGCTGCGTGAGGCATTCATGCGCAGGTGCATTTCGGAATGTGAGGGCAAAGCAGCCGTCATAACGGGAGCGTTCCATACTTACGGAATAAAGGATGTCCCCTTCTCGGAGGAAGACCGCAGACTTACGGAAAAGCTGCCTTCCGCTGCCGTGCGTGCAACACTGATGCCGTATTCGTATTACCGGCTGTCGTCACATTCCGGTTACGGCGCAGGCAGCAGAGCGCCCGCATATTTTGAAATGCTCTGGAAAAACCGTCTGCGCGGGAATATATCCGACAGCGCGGCGGAATACCTTGCGCGGATAGCGGAATATCAGCGTAGGAACGGCTATGCGGCATCTGCGGCGGAGGTGATAGAGGCGAAGCGGCTCGCGGAGACGCTCGCTCTGCTGCGCGGCGGAAAGGGCGCGTGCCTGTCCGACCTGCGCGATGCGGCAGTCACCTGCATGGGGCACGGTTCATTCGGCGAGATATCGCTCGCCTGCGCGGATACCGAGATCGGCACGAAGATAGGTTCGCTGCCGGAGGGAACGGTCTGCACATCGGTGCAGGAGGACTTCATGTATCAGCTGAAGGATCTGAAGCTGGACAAGTACCGCACTGCCGTATCGGAGGATGTTGAGCTCGACCTGCGGGAGAATATCCGCGTAAAATCCGAAAAGTCGGCATTCATGGGATTGTACCGCTCGAACTTCCTGCACAGGCTGAGGGTGCTCACGGTGCATTTCGGCGAGCAGAAAGCACGCGCTCAGGACAACGCTACATGGGCGGAAAAATGGAGCCTGCAATGGACGCCGGAATCGGAGATAGAGCTGGTAGAGGCGTCTCTGAACGGTGATACCGTTGAACAGGCAGCGGTGAACGTGCTCGGGCGAAGGGCGGCGGAGGCGGAAAGCCTCACGGAGGTCATAGATGTGCTCGCGGATATTTTCCTGTGCGGGCTGCCGGACTGCGTGAAAAGCACGGCGTCGGCAGTGCGGAAACAGGCGGCGGACTGCACATCTGCTGAACAGACAGGGCTTGCGGTCGGAAAACTGTCGGCGGTGATACGCTTCGGAAATATACGCCGCATCGACCCTGAACCGGTGCGTCCGCTGATGGAACAGCTTTTCCTGCGGTTCTGCCTGTCATTTTCGGGAGCGGCTGTGTGCGACAAGGACGCCGCCGTAAAGCTGATACCTGCGGTATCACAGGTGAACGACGCCTGCCTTTCGCATGAGGAACTCGACACGGAGCGGTTCATATCCGCAATGGCAGACGCCGCCGACAGCAATTTCGCAAATCCGCTGATATCGGGATACGCGGCGGCGGTGCTCACCGAGCGCGGAAGGATATCCGCGGAGGAACTTGCGGTGCGGATAAACAGGCGGCTCTCACGCGGAACACCGCCCGCCGAGGGCGCGCTGTGGTTTGAGGGATTTTCCCGCCGCAACAGGCGCTCGCTGATAAGCAGGCTCTCGGTATGGGAGAAGCTGTGCAGCTTCGTTTCGGAACTGGACGACGAGGAATTCAAACCGGTGCTGGTATGCCTGCGGAGGACTTTCTCGGAGTTCTCTCCGTCGGAAAAGTCAGACATAGCAGAGAATATCGGTGAGGTGCTCGGCATATCGAAGGAGGCAGCGGCGGAATTCGTGACGGCGGAGGTCACCGAAGAGGAAAAGCAGACGCTCGATGAGCTGGACGATTTTGATTTCGGAGATATATGATGGATACAAAGACTCAATTGAAGCGCTGGCGTCTGATACTCGGCAGCGACAGCGAAAGGATGATGGAAAGTCTCGGCGGCACGGCGGCGCTTTCTGCGGAGGAACTGCTCATGGATCAGGCACTTGCGCAGATCTACGGGAACGACAGCCGCTCGGAGGGCGGTGCGGGCGCGGGCAGGGGGATGTCCTCGCCGAAGCTGACGAAGTGGCTTGGCGATCTGCGCACACTGTTCGCGCCGATGGAGATAAAGGTCATACAGAACGATGCGATAGAGCGCCGCGGATTGAAGCAGCTGCTCTTTGAGCCGGAAATGCTGGACGGGCTCGAACCGGATATATCCACAGCGTCGCTGCTGATGATGCTGAAGGATTAGATACCGCAGAAAGCCAAGGACAACGCACGGCAGTACATCGCAAGGATAGTGGAGGATATCAACCGCCGCCTTGCGGATGATATAAAGCGTTCGGTGACCGCCGCGATGAACCGCCGTGAGCATTCGCCGATACCCTCGGCGGCTGCGCTTGACTATGACCGCACGGTGCGGCGCAATCTGAAAAACTATGACCCCGTCCGCAAGCGGATAATACCCGAAAAATTCTGGTTCTTCGAGCGCATATCGAGATCGGCGTCGCGAACGGTGATACTCGACATCGACCAGAGCGGCTCGATGGGGGAATCGGTTATATATTCCTCGGTGATGGGCTGCATACTCGCGAGCATGAATTCGGTGAAAACGCACATCGTCGCGTTCGATACAAAGGTGACAGACCTCACCGAGCTGTGCTCCGACCCCGTGGAACTGCTCTACGGGATACAGCTCGGCGGCGGAACGGATATCGAAAAGTCGGTGGCTTACTGCGCAGAGCTGGTCGCCGAGCCCGACAAGACCACGATGTTCCTGATATCCGACCTCTGTGAGGGCGGCAACAGGAACGGTCTGCTCCGCAGACTGGGCGACCTGAAGGGATCGGGCGTGAACCTTGTGGTGCTGCTTGCGATATCGGACAGCGGCAAGCCGTATTACGATGAGCATATAGCGGGTAAGATAGCGGAAATGGATATACCGTGCTTTGCGTGCCCGCCGGAAAAGCTGCCGGATATGCTGGAGGCGGTGCTCAAGCGGCGCACATTTACGGTGCAGATGAACAGCCGCGGGAGCGGCTTCTGATACGGGGTTTTGTGATATGGACGGTAAACTGGTCATCCATGTTGATATTACCGGCAGCGAGGAGGTCTCCTGCGGCGGTGAAAAATATGCGATAGTGCGTTTCGGCGGATATGCAGACGGCGGACTGTTCAACGGGAAAATACTTCCGGGCGGTGCGGACTGTCAGCATTTCACTGCGGGCGAGGGGACGCTGTCTGCGCGGTATATCCTTGAAGGTACGGACTTTGCGGGGAACAGTTGCAGGATATTCATAGAAAACAACGCCGATATTTCCGGGGAATACACCCGTCCGATGCTGTTTACGGATTCGCCCGCGCTGAAAGAGTTTTCCCGCTCGGAGCTGACCGGCAGGATCATCAATGATAACGGAAAACTGACGATAGAGATCAGCGGCATTAAATGAATAGTATAATAAAGCGAACCCCGCGATTGCTCTTTACAAGAACAATCGCGGGGTTATCAATTTTCAATTACCGCTCACACTATCCGCCGGAACTGCTTTTCGAGCTCGCGCTTTTTCAGACGGAACATCACGGGTCGCCCGTGCGGGCAGTAGCGTATGCTCTCGTCGCGGAACAGACGGTCGATTATCGCAGTCAGCTCTGCGGGGGAATTGCGGTCGTTCGCACGCACGGACGCCTTGCAGGCGATGCTGTGCAGCATATCATCGAGTACCTCGGGCATGGGGTCATTGCGACCCTCCGCGAGCTTCTGAGCGAGCTCGCATACGATATCGCCCGCATCGCACACATCGAGTATCGTCGGTATGCCTGTTACCGTGATCTCGGGCGGCTCATGGAGCTCTACCGAAAAACCGAGCTCCGCTGTTTTTTCCCTGTGATCGGCAAGCGCTTCGTACTGGTCGTATTCAAGGCGGATATCCACCGGCGCGAGGAGCATCTGACAGCTCAGCTTTTCCTCGCCGGAGCGCAGCTTCTCAAAATTGATGCGCTCGTGGGCGGCGTGCTTGTCGATGAAGATGACGTCGTCACCCGCTTCCGCGATGATATACGTGCGGAACACCTCTCCTATGAAACGGTACGGCACATCCGCACGCGGAGCAGGAGATACCGGCGCGGGCGCGGGCGGTGCTTCGCGCTTAGCTTCAAACGAATTTCCGCTGATATACTTGTAATCGGTGCGCGGCGGAGCGGGGGGGAGTTCTTCTATCGGAACAGGCACAGCGGGCGTGACAGGCTTTTCTCCCTGTGTGTCCGCATTCACAGCGATATTAT
>CAMVPV010000003.1 GCA_947169455.1 uncultured Clostridia bacterium
GCGCTAATTATCCTTATTACAGCAGCTACACCAAGAAATACTACAGGACATACAATGATGCATTGAACGCTTCAAACGGATACAGCAGCTATGTCTCCAACTACAACTCGTCCTATAACAATTATGATTACTCCAACTACGGCAGCGCTAATTATCCTTATTACAGCAGCTACACACAGAAGTACTACAGAACATACAATGATGCATTGAACGCATCCAACGGTTACAGTAGCTACGTTTCCAACTACAGCTCAAGCTACAACAATTACGATTACTCCTATTCAGGAAGCGCTAACTATCCTTACTACAGCAGCTACACACAGAAGTATTACAGAACATATTCCGATGCTCTGAACGCTTCAAACGGATACAGCAGCTACGTTTCCAACTACACCACACAGTACAATAACAACTACTATGATTCCTCATCCTACGGCAGTGCAAGCTACCCCTATTACAGCAGCTACACTCAGAGATATTACAGGAATTATACCGATGCTGTGAACGCATCCAACGGTTACAGCGGATATGTATCCAACTACAACAGCAGCTACTACAACAACAGCAACAACAACTACTATGATTCCTCCACACGCGGCAGCGCTGATTATCCCTACTACAGCAGCTACACTCAGAGGTACTACAAAAGCTATTCCGAGGCTGTGAACGCATCCAACGGTTACAGCGGATATGTGTCATATACATCCGTATCTGATTATTCCAACGCCGCAAGCGCCGCTTATTCGTATTACAGCAGCTACACCCAGAGATACTACAAGACATATCAGGACGCAGTAAATGCCTCCAACGGTTATGCGGGCTACGTTACTTACACTAACCCCGATACAAGAAGCTGAACCTGAATTATCTGATCATTTTTGCATCCGCGTATTATATCACGCGGATGCATTTTTATGCAAACTATGCATATTTTATTGAATTATTTGTAAGATTGAACATAATAAACAAAATAATGCACAAAGATTTCATGTGATTTACTATTGATTTTATTCATTTCGGGTGTTATAATAATTACAACAGAAAGAGATGGAATTTGGTCATCTTTTACAAATGCTTTTTTTTGCGGATTCTGCCTTGTCCGATAAAGTGTGGTTTTATAATCCAACACTTTTATTTAGGGATTCAGGCTCCGTAGGCGGATTGCAGACCTCCCGCCGCTTTAGATGAGCGGAACCACGGACGCAGGGAGCGTGAAACCTATGGGCTGTTGCCCACCTGCTTTGTGCGGGTTTTATTCGCCACATGGCGGCTGGGCGGAGTCTTTATTTTTTAAAATTTCAGAGGTCAGAAGTCAGAATGTCTCGTAACACCGCTTCTTGCCTCTTGTTTTTTGCACTGAACTGGTTTTTCAGCTCGGTTCCCGTGTTTTTTTATCTGCATTATTGACAAAACGGAACAAACGTGCTATAATTTACTTATGAAATAACGATCCCGGAGGATAATATGAACAAGAAAAACAGGATAGTCATTCGCGGCGCAAGAGAACATAACCTCAAAAATGTCGATCTCGAACTTCCGAGAGACAGCCTTATTGTTATGACGGGGCTTTCCGGCTCGGGAAAATCCTCACTCGCTTTCGATACGATATATGCTGACGGTCAGCGGAGATATATGGAGAGCCTTTCCTCCTACGCAAGGATGTTCCTCGGTCAGATGGAAAAACCCGACGTCGATTCAATAGAGGGACTCTCCCCCGCTATCTCGATAGATCAGAAAACGACCTCCAAAAATCCCCGCTCCACCGTGGGCACAGTCACCGAGATATACGATTATCTTCGCCTGCTCTACGCACGCATAGGCATTCCGCACTGCCCCGTGTGCGGCCGCGAGATCAAACCGCATACGGTCGATCAGGTAGTCGATCAGATAAAGACCCTCCCCGAAAGAACAAAGATACAGGTGCTTGCGCCTGTCGTCCGCGGACGCAAGGGCGAACATCAGAAGGAGATCGAACGCGCCCGTAAATCGGGTTACGTGCGCGTGCGTATCGACGGCATAGTGTATGACCTCTCCGAGGAGATAAAGCTCGAAAAGAACAAGAAGCACAGCATAGAACTCGTGATAGACCGCCTTTCGGTAAAGCCGGACATAACCTCCCGCCTCACCGACAGCATCGAGACAGCCCTCTCCGTTTCCGGCGGCATTCTTATTATCGATGTCATCGACGGAGAAGAAATGCTGTTCTCGCAGAACTACGCCTGCCCTGAGCACAATATCTCCGTCGAGGAACTGACCCCGAGAATGTTCTCGTTCAACAACCCGTTCGGCGCCTGCGAAAAATGCACGGGTCTCGGTTCGTTCCGCAAAATAGACCCCGACCTCATAATCCCCAACAAAGACCTTTCACTGCTCGACGGCGCAGTGAAGGCTATGGGCTGGAACACTACCGATGAGAGTTCTTTCGCGGTGATGTATTACCGCGGGCTTGCAGAGCATTTCGGTGTCGATATAGAAAAGCCGGTCAGTGAGCTCCCCGAAAGCTATATAAATGCGCTTATGTACGGCACCGGTGAGGAAAAGATCAAGGTACGCCGCGCCGAGATCTACGGCGGCGGGACATACTATCAGCCGTTTGAAGGGATAGTACGCAACCTCGAACGCCGCTACAGGGAAACTTCATCCGATTACAACCGCTCGGAGATAGAGGACATCATGACCGAGGAGGTCTGCCCCGACTGCGGAGGACGCCGCCTCAAAAAAGAAAGCCTCGCCGTTACCGTGGGCGGGCTGAACATATCACAGCTTACCGATCTCTCGGTGACCGAATGTCTGGATTTCGTCACCGGGCTGGAGCTCACCGAACGCGAAAAACTGATCGGCGCACGCATAATCAAGGAGATACGCTCGCGGCTCGGTTTTCTGAACAGCGTCGGGCTGGAATATCTCACGCTCTCGCGCTCGGCGGGAACGCTCAGCGGCGGTGAAAGCCAGCGCATACGCCTTGCCACACAGATAGGCTCGTCGCTGATGGGTGTGCTGTATATCCTCGATGAGCCGTCGATAGGGCTGCATCAGCGCGACAACGACAAGCTTATCGCCACTATGCGCCGCCTGCGCGACCTCGGAAATACTCTTATCGTTGTGGAGCATGACGAGGACACCATCCGCGCCGCAGACTATATCGTGGATATCGGTCCTTATGCTGGCGTTCGCGGCGGCGAAATAGTCGCCTGCGGTTCGGTCGATGATATAATCGCCTGCAAGCGCTCGCTTACCGGTCAATACCTCAGCGGCGAGAGAAAGATACCCGTTCCGGAAGAACGCCGCAAGGGAAACGGAAACTTCCTGACAGTACACGGCGCGGAAGAACATAATCTCAAGAATATCGACGTTACCATACCGCTCGGCGAATTCGTATGCGTTACCGGCGTTTCCGGCTCCGGCAAATCCTCCCTCGTGAACGAGATAATCTACAAGCATCTTGCGGGAAAGCTCAACCGCGCAAAGGTGCGTCCGGGTAAATTCAGCGGCATGGACGGACTGGAAAATCTCGACAAGGTGATAAATATCGACCAGTCTCCTATCGGCAGGACGCCGCGTTCCAATCCCGCGACCTATACGGGGCTGTTCACCGATATACGCGACCTGTTCGCATCTACCAACGATGCGAAGATGAAAGGCTATTCGAGCGGACGATTTTCCTTCAATGTGAAGGGCGGACGGTGCGAGGCTTGTCAGGGCGACGGCATCATAAAGATAGAGATGCACTTTCTGCCGGACGTGTATGTTCCCTGCGAGGTGTGCAAGGGACAGCGCTACAACCGCGAAACGCTCGAAGTGAAGTACAAGGGCAAGTCGATATATGACGTGCTGGAAATGACCGTCGATGAGGGGATAGAATTCTTTTCAAGCCTGCCGAAGATATCACGGAAGCTGAAAACTCTCGGCGAGGTCGGGCTCGGATATATAAAGATCGGTCAGCCCGCGACCACACTTTCGGGCGGCGAGGCACAGCGCGTGAAGCTCGCGACAGAGCTTTCCAAGCGCGCCACAGGAAAAACCATATACATCCTTGATGAGCCGACCACCGGACTCCATTCGGCAGATGTCCACCGGCTGATCGAAGTATTGCAGAAGCTGGTCGATTCGGGGAATTCCGTTGTGGTGATAGAGCACAACCTCGATGTGATAAAGACTGCGGATCATATAATCGACCTCGGACCCGAGGGCGGCAGCGGCGGCGGCACGGTCGTTGCCTGCGGCACACCCGAGCAGATATCGAAGTGCAAGGCATCCTACACCGGAAAATACCTGAAAAAATATCTCAAAAACAAGTAAGCGGTGCGGATGGCGGACAAGCCGCCGTCCCTGTCGCACTTTATCCGATCTGAAACATGAACAAAAACCGCGGTCGTTACCGAATGAAGCAACGACCGCGGTTTTTATTTTATTCTATCAGATTATCCGGTGGGCTGAAGCAGACAGCGAAACGTCTGCCTTATCCCATTACAGCAACGACTTCGTGCACGCCGTCGGTATATCCCTTGATGATATTTCCGTCAACCGGCTTGCCATCGACAGTCATAGACTTTATGCCCTTGCATACATGATCGGGGTTCTCGATCTTTATCCTGAATTCAGCGCCGCGGAACTTTCTTGTTACCGAATAGCCGTCCCACGCCTTGGGTATCGACGGATCGATCTTCAGACCATCGTAATCCGGCATGATACCGAGTATGTACTGCGATATCGCAACGAAATTCCATGCAGCGGTACCTGTGAGCCAGCTGTTCTTTGCTTCGCCGAAGCGCTTTGCATCCTTTCCGGCGATCATCTGTGCATAAACATAGGGCTCTGTTCTGTGGAGCTTTTCGTCCTCCTGGAAAACAGGCGCGATGCGTGTATAATAATCATACGCCTTGTCACCCATTCCGGCATATCCTGCAGCGCAGATTATCCATGCGTTGTTGTGGCAGAAGATACCTGCGTTCTCCTTGTAGCCGCCGGGGTATGTGGATATCTCACCGTACTCAACGATATAGTGTGTGAAAGCGGGGTTATTGAGCACAAGACCATGCTTTGTACCGAGGTACTTTTCAACGCTCTCCATGGTCTTTTCGGTGTATTCCCTGCCGCCGATATCGGACATCACGCAGAAGCCCTGCGGTTCGATGAAGATCTTGCCCTCCTCGTTCTCCTTGGAGCCGACCTTCTTTCCGTAAGCATCGTAAGCGCGGAGGAACCAGTCGCCGTCCCAGCCGAACTTGACGATAGCCTCCTTCATCTTGTCGATCTCAGCCTGAGCTGCGTCAGCATCCTCTGTCTTGCCCATTCTGCGGCAGAGTTCAACGTACTCGGGTCCGATATATGTGAACATACCGGCGATCATCATGGATTCTGCTGTCTGCTCGTTGAGGGGCTTTCCTGTTTCGGGATCGACTTCCTTGGCGATATTGCTTGCGGTGTTCTGGAAGCTCTCGCCCGGTACGCGCGAAAAGCAGTCGAGATTGAGACAGTCGTTCCAGTCAGCGCGTCCGGAAAGCGGCAGTCCGTGAGGACCCTTGTTGTTCACAACATGGTAGAAGGATCTCTTGAGGTGATCGAGCATCGGCTGTGCGAGCTTTTCATCGTTCTTATAGGGAACAGATTCATCGAGTATCGAGAAATCGCCTGTTTCCTTGATATAAGCTGCGGTGGAGAGTATCATCCACAGCGGGTCGTCATTGAAGTTAGTGCCTGCGGCATCGTTGCCCTTCTTGGTGAGCGGCTGGTACTGATGATAGTTTCCGCCGTCCTCGAGCTGTGTAGCTGCGATATCAAGTATTCTTTCGCGTGCGCGTTCGGGTATCTGATGAACGAAGCCGAGGATATCCTGATTGGAATCGCGGAAGCCCATTCCCCTGCCGATACCGCTCTCAAAGTAGGAAGCGGAGCGCGAGAGGTTGAATGTCACCATGCACTGGTACTGGTTCCAGATATTCACCTGGCGGTCAAGCTTTTCGTCAGAGGAGGAAACGTTGTACCTTGAAAGCAGCTCGTCCCATGTCTGCTTGAGTTCCTCAAGCGCCGCATCAGCCTTTTCGGCTGTGTCGAATTTCTTCATCATCTCGTAGGCGCGGGATTTGTTCATCGAACCGTCTGCGTTGAACTTTTCCTCATAGGGATTTTCAACGTAGCCGAGGATATAAACGAGGGTCTTGGACTCTCCTGCGCCGAGAGTGATATCGATGCAGTGAGAAGCTATGGGTGACCAGCCGTCAGCTACGGAATTCTGAGGCTTGCCGCTGAATACTGTCTCGGCGTTGCCGAAGTCATTGTAGATGCTTCCGAGGAAAGTTTCGCGGTCGGTATCAAATCCGCTGATCTTTTCATTCACGGTATAGAACGCGAAATGGTTTCTTCTTTCCTTGTATTCGGTCTTGTGGAAGATAGTGCTGTTCTCTATCTCGACCTCGCCTGTGTTGAAGTTTCTCTGGAAGTTAGTCGCGTCGTCATTGGCGTCCCAGAGGCACCATTCGAGGAAGGAGAAAAGCTTGAAAGACTTGGAGGCGCCGCTCTCATTGCGGAGAACGACCTTCTGCACCTCGCCTGTGAAGTTCTGGGGAACAAAGAAAGTCACCTCTGCGGAAAGACCGTTCTTTGTGCCCTTTATAGCGGTATATCCCATACCGTGGCGGCAGACATACTCATCGAGTTCTGTCTTTACGGGCGACCAGCCGGGGTTCCATACTGTACCGCCGTCGTTTATGTAGAAGTATCTTCCGCCGAAATCATTCGGAACGTTATTATAGCGGTAGCGGGTGATCCTCGCAAGGCGCGCATCCTTGTAGAAGCTGTATCCGCCGGCGGTATTGGATATCAGGCTGAAGAAATCCTGAGTGCCGAGATAGTTTATCCACGGGTAGGGTGTCCGGGGCGAAGTTATCACATATTCTTTTCTTTCGTCATCAAAGTAGCCGAATTTCATCTGGATCTTACCTCATTTCTTAGAATTCCGAAGTATTTTTCACATTCGGATAACACCTGTTAATATCACAATTATACCATAGTTAAACGTTTAATATCAAGACGTTTTAGTAAATTAAGTATAAAAATAATCTTGTTGAATTTTGTGTATAATAAACAAAAAATCGGCAGGCACAAAATGCCTGCCGAAAACTTCTTAAATTCAAGTCATTTCTGCGGTCTCAAGATCGATACCGCCTGTTTTGCCGGAAGTTGCCCTAGCTTCAAACGGATATCCGCCGACATACTTCTCGCTCGGTCTGAGTGCCCATGCTACACGTTCGGGCACACCTGCATCACCGACGATAACAGTACACGTTCCGGATTTGCTGTGAGCGCCCATATAGGACTGAAGCGCTTTTTCAAGTCCGGATGAAGAACCGTCAGTAGCATACTCCTGACCTTCCTGTCCTTTTGTGAGGTCGATGAACTTATAATCTCCCGGAGGAAGAGTACATCCCCACACATCACAGCTGGCACAGTAAGTAGCAGCGCTGTTGAAAACCAGCTTTGCATTGGAGTTGGCAGTGGAGAGCTTTGAACTACCCATATAGCCGATCATTGACGGAACGAGTATTGCCATGAGCACGCCGATGATAGCGATAACAACTATCAGTTCGATAAGTGTGAAACCCTTCATATGTTTTTTCATAAAGCTCCCTCCTTTCTGACAAAGCAATAACAGGATTTACTTTAGCCTACCTTATAGGGAATGGGATACTGTCCGACATAAGCCGGATATGTGGTGTTGTGCCTTGTGTCATATTCCTGGCTGGCAAAGCCGGCAGAGCCTTCAGAGCCGCCGCCGAATACAAACTGATACAATGACTTGTAACCGTTCTTGGTAGTATAATTTGAAACAACAGTCTGGATATCATCCTTTGAGGTCGCCTGATCGCTGTAGATGACCCAGTCAACAGTGTAGGTATCGACATCGATCTGAGCTGCCCAATGAGAATCCACAGGGAGAGCATCCTTGCCAAGATAGCGCTCAACACCGCTGAGGACAGCTATCTCCATATTGAGTATATCCTGAGCGCTCTTTCCCGAAACGCCTGATACGGTGCCATACTGTGCGGAACCGATGTTTTTCATATCATACACGCCCTGGCAGGTGAAAATGATCTTATTCTGTTTACCTATCTTCGTGAGATTGGTAGATTCAACGAAAAAGACACCTTCATGGCCATTTGTGCCGGTCTCCCAATACAGGGACTTATTCTTGATCTGAAGGTCGGTAATGTAATTCTGTGTAGCCAGATAGATCTGATTAGCTGTCGAATTTGCTGCCTCTATCTTGTTGCTTCTTATCATATCGATCGTATTCGGAACGACGATAGCGGACAAGATAGAAAGGCAAGAAATAACGATAATGAGTTCCAGCAGAGTGAACGCAGACAATGTGCGCGGTTTGCGTAAATTTTCGGATCTCACTTCCGGTCATCCCCTTTCTTAAATATTAAACGAAGCCGTATGTAAAACGTATAAGCTAAGAAGAAGATTTTCCCTCTTATCAACATTATATACCTACAATATGGATTTGTCAATAGTTTTGTGAGATTTTTTTCGCTGATTATGTGAATTTTAATTCTGGAAATTTTCTGTCAACATTTGGTTCATACGTGCCCGGTGCGGAGTACCGTGCGGCTGTCCGCACCGCGCTGTTTGCTGTGTAAATTATCTTGCGCCCTTGAGGAAACGTTCCAGTTCGTTCGGGTCGAGGCACTTCTCGCGTGCATGAGGCTCGTCGATGATGCCGTCCCTTACAAGGCGGGCAAGCTCCTGGTCGAGGCAGACCATTCCGACGTTACGTCCGGTCTGGATAGCTGTCTGGATAAGGTGCACCTTGTTATCACGTATCATTGCCTTGATGGAGTCGGTCGCGTTGAGTATCTCAACGGCAGCGACACGTCCCGTTCCGTCTGCTCTCGGGATAAGGGTCTGCGCGATGATGCCTACGAGGGTAGCAGCAAGCTGGGTACGTATCTGACCCTGCTGGTGTGCGGGGAATACGTCGATGATACGGTTGATGGTATCTGCGGCGGATGTCGTATGAAGCGTGGACATTACGAGATGTCCGGTCTCGGCTGCGGTAACGGCAGCGTTGATGGTCTCGTGGTCACGCATTTCTCCTACGAGGATAACATCGGGGTCTTCACGGAGTGCAGCACGCAGTGAGAGGGCGAAGGTCTCGACGTCGTCGCCGACCTCTCTCTGGTTGATCATGCATCTCTTATGCTCGTGAACATACTCGATGGGGTCTTCTATTGTAATTATATGCGCGCTCCTGCTGACATTGACATAGTCGATCATAGCGGCGAGTGTGGTCGATTTACCGGAACCGGTAGGACCTGTAACGAGTATAAGTCCTCTGGGGCGGAGTGAGAAATCGCCGATGATCTGGGGAAGATCGAGGTCTTCAAGAGTCGGGATATCATTTCTCAGAAGACGGATAGCGACTGCCGTATCACCTCTCTGATGATAAACGTTGACTCTGTGACGGTAGCCTCTTCTCGTGATGTACGAGAAGTCAGTATCGATCTTGTTTCTGATATTTTCAAGGTTACGGGTACCCGTCATCTGTTCAACTATCTTCATGATAGCCTGTTCTGTCATTTCGGGATAGGAGCTCAGCTTGCGGAGCGAACCGTGAAGTCTTACAACAGGGGAAATCTTTGTTGTGAAATGAACGTCGGAGCAGCCGAGCACACGCGCTTCATCGAGTATCTTGTCGATGCTGAATACCATTCTGTCCGCGCTGAGCGTCGGTTTTTTCTCTACATCAATATCCATTGTCAACATACCTCCGTATTTGATTATTTTATATCATCTCGCAAGAGATACTATACATATTAAGTAAGTACGAGCAGCATCATACTGCATATGTAACGCGGACGAGCTCGTCCATCGTGGTGACGCCTTCCTGTACCAGCTCGGACACGTTGTCACGAAGCAGCTTTGTGCCCTGTGATTTTGCGAGCGCCGCGATATCCGAGGTCTTTCCGTCGTTGGAGATGAGCGCAGCCATTTCGGGCGTGCAGACAAGCATCTCGTGGATTGCGGTACGTCCGACGTAGCCGGTGTTGTTGCACTTGGGGCAGCCGCAGGCATCGAAAACGGTGGTCGTCTCAGCGATACCCATCAGTGAATCTTCTTCCTCGGTGGAATATCTCGGTGTCTTGCATTCGGGGCAGAGCTTCTTTACAAGACGCTGCGCGCAGATACCTATAAGCGAGGATGCAACCATGTAGGAAGCAACGCCCATATCCACAAGACGTGTTACTGTCGAAGCAGCATCGTTGGTGTGGAGCGTGGAGAGCACCATATGTCCGGTGATAGCGGCACGGATAGCGATCTCGGCAGTTTCCTGGTCACGCATCTCACCGATCATGATGATATCGGGGTCCTGACGGAGCAGGGAACGCAGAGCAGCCGCGAAGGTCATGCCCGCCTTGGAGTTTATCTGGCACTGGTTGATACCGTCGATCTTCTTCTCGACAGGATCCTCAACTGTAGATACGTTAACGTTCGGCTTTGCGAGCTCACCGAGAGCCGCATACAGGGTGGTGGTCTTTCCGGAACCAGTGGGTCCCGTTACGAGGAACACGCCCTGAGGCACCTTGAGGCAGCGGGAGAACACTTCATAATTGAAAGCATTCATACCGAGGTCAGTGATCTTTCTTAAGCCAACATCACCGGTGGCAAGAATTCTGATAACGCACTTCTCGCCATATACAACGGGCAGATTTGATACACGCACGTCAAGCGTTACGCCATCGACTACCTGTGTGAAACGTCCGTCCTGAGGGATACGCTTCTCGGCGATATTCATTCCGGAGATGATCTTTATACGTGTGATGAGCGAGTTGTGAACGACGTTGGAGACATTCATCAGCTCGATGAGGTCGCCGTTTACGCGGATACGGATCCTGGTGTAGGTCTTGAACGGCTCGACGTGGATATCGGTCGCGCCTGCGCGGAAGGAGTTCTCGACGATGGTCGTACAGAGCTTAACGATAGGAGCGTCGTTGATGCGCGCTTCTTCCTCTGCTCTCTGTGCCTCCTCGCTGTTATCGAACTGGTTTTCAACGTTTTCGATAACGCTGTCGACCTTCTGCATGGAATAGTGCTTGCCTATCGATTTTATGATAGCCTGTTTGGTCGCAAGCACGGGCACAACGTCCATACCGGTGGTGACCTTGATATCCTCGAAGATATAGAAGTTTACGGGGTCATTCGTTGCAACGGTGAGTCGTTTACCGGTTATCTTTATAGCTATGATGTTATGCTTCTTGGCAAGTGTCTCCGGTATCTTGTTTACAGCGTCAAGATCGATAACTGTATTGGGGTCATCGAGATCGATAAAGGGAACGTTCAGCTTTTTCGCAAGCACCTTGCCGAACTGAACATCGGTAACAAATCCCAGTTCAACTATATAGTCACCGAAATATTTACCGGGCACATTTTCGTTCTTCTTGGCTTCAAGTACCTGATTGAGCTGTTCCTCGGTAATGATGCCCTCGTTGACCATGTACTGACCCACAGGAATGTTTTTCATTTGTAAGCTCCTATCTCCGCAGTAAAGGTATTGGCTCGCGGCACGGCGTCTGCTGCGGAAAGCACCGTCCTCTCCGGGTCTGACCCGGTATATTTGTCACAGAGCATAAAGTGTGAAAAAAACTTGCAAATTACGGAATAATATGTTAATATTAAGTATGACCCCAAAATCTATAATGAAGGGAAGTACATCAGATGGATATTGAAACAGTATTCAACATCATCGCCTACGTTTTCGTTTTCCTGTTCGGGATAACGATAGGCAGCTTTCTCAATGTATGTATATTGAGGCTGCCGAAGGGAGAATCGCTTATAACGAACAACTCACACTGCATGAGCTGCGGTACGGAGATCAAGCGGTACGACCTCATACCGGTATTCAGCTGGCTCATCCTCCGCGGAAAGTGCCGCGCCTGCGGAGCAAAGATCTCACCGCGGTACATGATAGTCGAAGCATTTACAGGCATTATCTTCATGGTCTGCTTTGCGGTCTATCCTTACTACAGCCACGGGATCTATTTTGCGATGCTGTGTCTTTTCATGTGCGGTATAATCGTACTCGCACTGCAGGACTTCGATACGCAGGAGATGTGCGTTTCCGTCCTGATCTATACATTTATTACAGCCGCTGCCACTGTCGGGATGAGCTTTATAAAGGGCAGCGACGGATTTGCGCTGGTAATAATGCCCTGCACCCTCAAAGAGAGCCTGATCGGTGCTGTTACGGTCAGCGGGCTTATCCTTCTTGTCGGTTTTGTATTCACGCCTGCGATATATGTCCTCTTCATCAGTCAGGATCACAAGGATCTGCGCAGGCTGAACAAGGCGCTCAGATCGGAGAGCAATGAGCGCGAGCGCGGAAAGCTCAATGCCAAGATAGAAAAAACGAAAGAGAATATCAAAAAGACTGGACCCGTATTCGGGTTCGGTATGGGTGACGTTATCCTGATGGTAGCCGGCGGACTGATGATCGGTATCAAAGCGACCGTCGTAGCTGCAATAATCGCCGTTATATCAGGTGCAGTATTCGGTATAGTGAAGAAAGCTACCGAAGATGACGAGGATGCATCAAATGCTTTTGCGTTCGGTCCGTTCCTCGTTGTGGGGCTGATAGCTGCCGCCTTCTGCGGGAACTATCTCGCCGATGCATATACCGCGTATATGTTCGGATAAAAGCAGTATAAACAAGGGCGTGCAGTTATGCACGCCCCGTTTTTTTATACTGTGCGTGACTTATCTGTCGTTTTCGTCGGGAACCATGAATACGATGTAGGTATTCTGGTTGCCGCCGGTGATGGCGCCTGTTTCGGTAATACTACCGTGAGGCTTACTGGACTTGTTGTAGAAGTAATCGAAGGAGTCGAGGTTCTTGGTAAGATTTCCCTGAACGGTCTTGAGCGTAACGTAATCATCGCCTACTTCAAGCTTGTTTCCGCCGCTTATCTTGCCTGTCTGAACGACATTTCCGGTATTTCTCATTGAAGAAACAACACCGAATGTGATGCCGCCGGCATAGCTGCCCGAGGGGAATGTCTTATCTGCGTCGATATAGATATCGTAATCGCAGTCACCGTAGTATGCGCCGCCGAGTGCCATATAGCTGATACCTTCAGCCGCCTTTGTCCTCTGACCGTCTTCATCCTTGAACTTGTCATCAATTGCATAATGCTTTGAGCTGTTGATACTATTGTCATCGATATTGGTTATCAGTCTGCCGCGGAAGCCCTGAACAGTAGTTCCGGAACCGCCGGGTGCCTGATACTTGCCGTTCTTGTCGTAGGTAGATTTGCGGTTGATGACAATTACCCTTACTCTTCTCTTTGCATCTTCAAGATCATCACTGTTGGGGTAAGTGGTTGAGTTGATAGCGTAGATATCATAGAAATTCTTCAGTGCATCATCCACGCTGCTGATAGCAAGTGTTTTTGACTTATCGTTGTTCTGGACAGCAGAACCCTGATCAAAGATCACCATTTTTTCGGCATACCTTGTGGACTCGCAGAGGTACTCGATAATACCGTTCTGAGTAGTCCTCTGCTTGTCATATAAAGTGGAATCCACATAGGTCTGTCTGATCGGCTTGAAGAAATTCATCAGAGCCGCCATGATGATACCGAAGATCACAATTACGACCAGAAGCTCAATAAGTGTAAAAGCTTTGAAGAAAATAGTTGTTTTAAACTATTAGAAAATGAA
>CAMVPV010000004.1 GCA_947169455.1 uncultured Clostridia bacterium
GTGGGTAGTGATTATTCATTGCTGCTGTATTTCCGGGATCCGGATATCCTGACTGCCCTCCGCACCGCCGGTGCATCTTGCCGGCTATTTCTGCATCTTATCCTTATATCTGTTGACCGCTGAAATATCCTGTGCTATATTTGTCTTGAAGAAAGGCAGGTAATATATATGGCACTGATACTTCTCGCAGTACTTATCATCACCGAGCTCGGTCTCGCTTTTTTTGAAGCTGCCGGCAAACGCACAAAAAAGGAATGGAACACAGGACGGCTGACGGTGTGCGCCGCCGAGACCGCAATATTCCTTCTGATGCTCCTTCTCCCCGGTATAGATCTGTCGTTCCGCTTTGCGGGGCTCGCAGCAATACTCGTAATACGGCTCATTCTCGCGGGGATATTCTTCCTCGCTTCCCGCCGCAGCGACAAGGCAAAGAGCACAGCCGCCGTCGCAGCATCCGCTTTTTTTGGTATCGCTGTACTTTCTGCAAGCATGATACCCGCGTTCCTCATACGCGATTACAGCGGCAGACCAACTACCGGCGAATACCGCACCGCACAGGTCAGTGCGATACTCACCGACCCCGACAGGCTCGAAACATTTGAAACGGACGGCTCTCACCGCGAAGTGCCCGTGCATTTCTACTATCCTGAGAATATCGGCAGCTTTGCGGAAAATTCGCTCCCGCTCGTGATATTCAGCCACGGCGCGTTCGGTTACTACCAAAGCAACACTTCTGCCTACAATGAGCTCGCAAGCCACGGATATGTTGTCGTCAGCCTCGATCACCCCTACCATTCGTTCTTCACGAAGGATACGAGCGGCAGAACCATCACGGTCGATCCGGATTTCTTCCGGACGGCACTGACCGTAGGCGGCACCGAAAATGAAGCGGATGTCTATGATATTACCTCCGGCTGGATGGAACTGCGCATCGGCGATATGAATTTCGTGACAGATGAGCTTGAAGCGGCAAGCGAACGGAAAGGTACTGACGAACATTGGTATTACGACAGCGGCGATGAAGCGGAGATAGTTTCCGTGCTTAAAGCGACGGATCACAGCAGGATAGGTCTTATGGGTCATTCCCTCGGCGGCGCGACTGCCGTTACGGTCGGCAGAAGAGCGGACATTTCCGCCGTAGCGGATCTCGACGGCACGATGATCGGCGAGGAAACAGGCGTAACGGACAATGCCGTGCAAGTGAACGATGAAGCATACGAAACGCCTCTGCTCGTGATAGACAACGAGGAACATCACAAAGGCAGGCTCGAAGCAAAACAGAACGGAACAGTTTATTCAAACAATGTTATCCTTGAAAATGCTGTCTGCGGACATGAGACATATTTCAAGGGTTCGGGTCACATGAACTTCACCGATCTGCCGCTCATTTCGCCCGCGCTTGCGGGAGCGCTCGGCACCGGCAGCATAGATGCGGAAGAATGCGTCGATAAGATGAACGCGCTGATACTGGATTTCTTCGACTGCTATCTTAAAGGCGCGGGAGAATTTTCAACGGAAGAAAGCTATTGAAGTATGGATATCAATATAAAGAATATACCGGATGAAGAAACGGAATATATCGAGATAGGCTGCCACAGAACGGACGAGCGCGTGAAAGAGATCGTCCGTTTTGTGAAGCTGCATCAGGGCAGCATAGAGGCGTACCGCGATGAAAAAATGTACAGGATACCGCTGTCCGATGTGTTCTACATCGAAGCGGTCGATGAGCGGACGTTCCTCTATCTCGAAAAGGACTGCTGTGAAACGCGCAGACGGCTGTATGAATTTGAGGAGCTTCTCGCAGAGCGCAGCTTTGTGCGGATATCCAAATCGGTGATAGTGAACCTGATGAAGATCACTTCGATAAAGCCTGCGCTGAACGGGAGGTTCCTGTGTCAGCTCACAAACGGTGAAAATGTCATAATATCACGGAAGTATGTTCCGGAGGTAAAGAAAAAGCTGCGCGGTCAGGGAGGCAACGGGATATGAAAGAGCGTTTCAGAGAGATAGTGAGGAGTTATTTTATATCGGTCACGCTGATAAATGCCGCGATGTTCATACTCGGTTCCCTGTTCATGCCGGAACAGCGCTTCGGATATGAAGCGTATCTGTATCCGCTGATCTACGGCGCGATAGCATCGCTCCCGGCGCTTATCACGGGGGAACGGAAAGAGCTCCCGGTGCGTCAGACCGTTATACGCGAAATAATACATCTCGCGCTTATAATCGTGCTGATACTTGCTTTCATGTTCGGCGGCAGACCGATAGATGACAGTATCATGGCAATGGGTGCGGGAGTTGCGGCAAGTGCAGCGGTGATATTCGTCATGGTCAAGCTGATAAGCTGGCTGCTCGATCTGAAAACAGCGCGCAGTCTGAACGAGGATCTTGTCAGATTTCAGAATTCATCGGAACGCACGGCTGACGATAGTGATCATGATCTGCCTGTGCTGTAAAAGACCGGGGCTGATGCTTTCTGTGCATCAGCCCCGATATCATATTATTCCGAGCAGCTGTGTGAAGCTGTCTATTATGTGATCTGCACCGGCAGCCGCGAGCGTTTCGCGGTCAGAATTCCCGTAGGTCACGCCGCAGGTATATGCACCCGCGCGTCTGCCCATTTCGATATCGTATGTCATATCACCGACCACAAGGGTATTCTCCGCAGAGAAGGACAGGTCAGACAGCGTTTTCAGCACAGGCTCCGGGTCGGGTTTGCATCGCACCGTATCGCTGCCGCCGAGCACATATGGGAAATATCCCGCTATCCCCCATGCGGACAGGAATTCATTGAGCGTATCAGTATTGCGCGAGGTGGCTATCGTCTGCACGATGCCCTTTTCCTTTATCGCCTCCAGGGTCTCCTTTACACCGGGAAAAGCAACAGGTGATATCGTATCCTTCAGTTCATCGAAAACTGCGCGGTAGGTCGTTACACATTCGCCGATCCTTTCTTCGTCAAATCCTGGGTATGTGGCGATATAGCTCTCCTTCAGCGGCAGACCTATCGTCGAAGCGCATACCTCCTCGCTTTCCACGGGAAGCCCCATCCTTCGCATAGTCTCCTGCTTCACGGATACTATCAGCTTTTTCGTATCGGCGATAGTGCCGTCAAAATCAAATATGACAAGTTTTATTTGCATGGTATCTCCTTTTCTGATATTTATTCGTGCTATTCTGTATTATACCAAATGTCAGCGGAAAAGTCAACATATATGAAGCATTGCGTTCCGTTCATCTGGTATCCGTGATCCTGCGGACCGATTGACGAAACATAAGCGGCATGGTATAATATTTTCATGATCATTTTAAAGGGCACCGTGCTGCAAAGGAGGATAACAATGAATATACAGATATTCGGAACAAAGAAAAACCCCGATACCCGCAAGGCAGAGAGATATTTCAAGGAACGAGGCATAAAATATCAGTTGGTGGATCTGAAGGAAAAAGGGATGAGCAAGGGCGAGCTGATGTCGGTGATGCAGTCGGTCGGCGGGACAGATGCATTGATAGACAGTAACTGCAAAGATAAACAGACGCTTGCGCTGATACAGTATCTTGTTCCGGAGCAGAGATTTGAAAAACTGCTCGAAAATCAGTCGGTGCTGAAACAGCCTGTTGTCCGCAACGGCAGACAGGCAACGGTCGGATACGCACCTGAGATCTGGAAAACATGGGAATGATACACCGGGCACAGGGATCTGATGAGGAGGTGATACAATGAATGATTTTCCGGGATTCATGAAGCAGACGTCAGACCATATCGACAGCGCACAGCAGAATACGCCCGATATCGACGGGTATTATTACGAGGGAAAAAGCGGCGGTCAGGTATGCTTCTGGACGTATTATTCGGACAGGATATCAAAGGAAAATGTACATGATTTCGATGAGTATGTACTCTGTGTTGCGGGGGAATATGTGGAGATATTCAACGGCGAGGAGCATATACTTCATTCCGGCGATGAACTGCTGATACCCAAAGGCACACCGCATCACGGGAGAGTTGCAAAGGGAACAAGAACTATCCATGCGTTCGGCGGAAAGAGGATAATATAATATCCCGGAGGGAAAAATGGAGATCAGGGAATATACAGTTTACAATGAAGATGAAATAAAACGGCTCTACACTTCAGTAGGGTGGAAAGCATATACGGATAATATGCCGGCGCTCCGGAAAGGGTATGAAAATTCTCTGTTTGTTCTGGCAGCGTATGAAAACGATGAGCTTATCGGGATAATAAGGGCGGTCGGTGACGGCGTGACAATCGTATTTATCCAGGATATCATTGTACGTCCGGAAAATCAGCGGCGTGGAACAGGAACAGCACTTCTGAAAGCTCTGCTTGAACGTTACCGCGGTGTCCGTCAGATACAGCTCACAACAGATGATTCTGCGGAAACATCGGCGTTTTACCGATCACTCGGCTTTGCGGAGCTTTCGGGACTCGGCTGCTGCGGATTCATGTATGTGCCGGCTGTGAACTGAGGATAATATACCGAAAAAACGCCGCATGGCGTTCATGAACACATATCGGGGTGAGAAGAATGGATATAGAAAAACAATTCAATATGGTAGCGGAGGATTATGACGCGAACCGCCGTAAATTCATTCCGTGCTATGATGATTATTATGTAAATTCGACCGCGTTCATCGCTTCGGGAATAAATACACCGAAAAGCATCATTGATCTCGGTGCGGGGACGGGGCTGCTGTCCGCTCACTGGTACAGGCATTTTCCGCAGGCGGATCATCTGCTGGTCGATATCGCTGCTGATATGCTCAGGGTCGCGGAGCGCAGGTTCAGCGGAAAAAGCAACGTATCCTTCCGTGTGTCCGATTATACAGCTGAACTGCCGGATGTCCCGTTTGATACGGTGATATCCGCGCTTTCGATACATCATCTGGAGGATGACGCAAAGGAAAAGCTTTTTGCGGAGATATACCGGAGACTTCCCGAGGACGGGATATTTGTGAATTACGATCAGTTCTGCGCGGGAACACCGCAGCTGGATGAATGGTACGACCGCTACTGGGAGAGTCAGCTCGCTGCGTCCGGTCTTTCGCAGAAAGATATCGGATCATGGCAGGAGCGCCGCAGACTTGACAGGGAGTGTTCCGTGGAGCAGGAGTGCGAGATGCTCCGCAGATGCGGATTTCAGACCGTAAAGTGCATATATTCGTATCAGAAGTTTGCGGTCATCATTGCAATACCGGCTCCGCGCCGCGGAGAACAGACAGGAAATGATGCTGTCTGAGCGGGAATTTTCCGGACAGCAGCAGAATAATGTCAAAAAAATCATCATCGTCAGCCGTGTCCATTGTATAATATATACCAAAAATAAAATATTTAACGTTTATCGTAAAAAATCTATTGACAAACATAAATCTGCGTGATATACTCGTAATCAAGGTAATGATCATACCGTATTTACTGCTCCGGCAAATAATATATGATCTTCAAAAATCCGGTCTATGCCGATACACAGGTCGTTCATCGGTGCACTCAGATCACATACTTGCCGAAGTGATCAGAAAAAGAGAAAGGATATGATGTTATGAGTTACGAGAACAATATTGCAAAGATAAAGAATTTCAGCGGAAAAGCTCTTATATTTACAAGAGCGGCATTTGTGACAGCTGTCCTGCTGTCGGTGCTTATGATCATCTCAGCGGTCATGATGGCTGCCGATCTTTCCCCGGTAACAACTGCTTCAGCGGACGGCAGCAGGACTGCCATGAGCACGGCGAGTGCATTCTCGCAGTCTATGAAATGGCTCGTCTGCTGCGTAATGCTTGCCGTGATAATGTTTGTGTCGGATAAGCTGTTCCGCGGGATAAAACGCAGCGGCTCGCCCTTCCGGACGGATACCTGCCGGAAAATGAAGCAGATATCGGTGCTGCTCGTGCTGCTTGCGACGGTGCCTCCGGTGATAGGCACCGTGCTGTACATCATCTTTATGCCCGTACCGATAACGATGCACCAGCTTTTCAATGTACAGCAGATAGTGTTCAGTACCTCTAATCTGTTCACGGCACTCGTGTTCTTCATCGTTGCAAAGGTATTCGACTACGGATGCGGCCTTCAGCAGGAATCTGACGAGACACTGTGAGGGAGGAAGCGCTATGAACAGCAGTACGGCATCAGTAAAGCCGGAGGACAGGTATCGCAGCAGCTGCGGGATGGTATATGGCTATTCGCTCGGCGGGATGATAGTTCTTGCGGCTGCGGGGCTTTTCCTGACAGTTGGATTTATTACGCAGCTGGTCACCGGAGCGGACGCGCTTGCGCTCATGAAAACGCTGTTCCTCATATATATCACTGTGATAATGTGCCTCATATCGGACCGCGTGCGCAGGATCTTCGGAGAACTGAGAAAAGCGGAAACGCCGTTCATCGACGGCATTTCAGTTAAAATGAGAAGGCTCGCGGGGCTGTTCGCTTTAGGCGGAGCGGCAGCCGATCTCTTCCCGCTGTCCGGGCTCATACTGAATATTCCCGGCAGCAGCGTTTTTGCTGCAGCATATATACTTAGTGCATTCATGATAGCTTCCGGATATATTTTCAACGCATTTGTTTTCGTATTCGAGCGCGGCTGCATATTGCAGCAGGAATCGGACGAAACTCTGTAAAGGCGGTGTGCTATGGCAATCATACTTCGCCTTGACAGGGTAATGGCGGACAGGAAGATATCACTGAACGAGCTTTCGGAGAAGGTCGGCGTTGCGAACGTGAACCTCTCCAAGCTGAAGACCGGAAAGGTAAGTGCGGTGCGTTTTTCCACGCTGAACGCTATATGCAGGGTGCTCCGCTGCCAGCCGGGAGATATCCTTGAATACGAGGACGACGATATATCAGAATAAATTGAAAACCGCTGACCCGTGCCTGTTATGAAGCTCCATAGCAGGTACGGGTCTTTTTGCCGGCAGATATACGTCGCAGGCTGCGGAGCGTTGAATTTGGTGATAAACTCTATTGAAATGCGGGGAATAATATGATATAATAGGAAAGAAACGATCATTCTGAAACTAACAGCCAAATACGGGAGGTGACAAATGGTGATCGCAGGAAACAGGATAATATCACTTTGTACCTCAAGGATCTACGATCCGCAGGTATTCACGTTCATACGCTCGCTCAACGAAGCGCTGCGGGGAAAGGACATCCGTCTGCTGGTATATTCGGTAAATTCCGACCGCTACTGGGATGAAGAAACAAAGACCTCCGAAACAGCGATCTTCGATCTGATCCCCTTTGAACAGACGGAGCTTGTTATCATCATGGACGAACGCATAAAGAGCCGCCGCATTTCAGATGAGCTTATCAGCAGAGCCGGTGAATACAGCGTTCCGGTGCTCGTGGTGGACGGCATATATGACGGGATAGCATCGGTGTGCTTTGATTACAGCAGAGGATTTGAAGCTATGGTAAGGCATATCATCGGACAGCATTCCGTGCGCCGCATACACATGATGGCGGGCTACAGGAACAACCGCTTCTCCGATGAGCGCATAGATGCCTTCAGGAGGGTGCTCGCGGAGTACGATATTCCGTTCGATGACAGCATGGTCAGCTACGGTGATTTCTGGTCGCTCCCCTCTGTCAAGCTGCTCAGGAGCTGCTTGACAGAGGGGAGCGACCCGAAGCGGTCGTCTGCGCGAATGATATCATGGCGGTCAATGTGTGCGACGTGTTCAGGTCTGCGGGGATAGATATCCCCTCCCGCGTGATCGTGACCGGCTTCGACGGCTACGATGAGGTCGATTATACCGTTCCGAAAATTGCCACCGTCGATTGCTCGAACGAGCTGCTTGCCGAAAAAACAGCCGAAGCAGCTATCGAAGTGATGGACGGCATCGGCGCGGGGAAGAAATATCTCGTAATGCCCGAGCTTGTACCGAATGAATCCTGCGGCTGTGAAAGCTGCGTCAGAAATACTTCTTCATCTCTGCTGGACTTCAACAATAAGTTTTACCGCTACCAGGACGACGTGCGCTATCTTTACGATATGACCGCAAAATTCCAGCTGAGCCATACCCCCGAACAGGCAGTGAAGCATCTGCGCTGTGACATCACCCACGATGCCTGCTACATTGCCGACAGTGCCTGCTTCTGCCGCGAGAGGAACATATTCTTTGAGCCGTTTCTCCGCTTTGCAAGGACCGAAAGGCAGGTCATTTACGATAACTACGCCGATGACGGCATCTGTCCGATCGATGAGAACGATATAGTCCCCGGGATAGAAAAGCGCTTTGAGCCGGGATATCCGCTCTTTTTCAACGTGCTCGATTTCATGAACAGACCAATGGGGTATATCTGCTATTCCTTCACCGATTACAACATAAATGACTACGCCAATACCGTCAGCATAACCAACGCAGTGAGTATGTCCCTCGGCGGCTATGTGAACATACATCATCAGCAGTACCTCTCAGAGACTATTTCCGATATGTACAAGAACGATGCGCTGACCGGTCTGTATAACCGCATGGGGTTCGACTATGCCGCCTCCGAGCTTCTCGGTGCGCCGGACAGCTTGGGCAAGGATATCACCGTGATAATGGCTGACCTCGACGGACTGAAATACATAAACGATACCTTCGGTCACGATGCCGGCGATATCGCGATATCTGCGGCGGCGCTCTCCTTCCGGAGCTCCTGCCCCGAAAATGCCGTCTGCGTGAGGTTCGGCGGCGACGAGATACTTGCACTCATTCTCGGAAAATGCGACTCTGCAAAGATAATCTCCGATACGGAAAAGCATCTCAGCGACGTGAACAGGCATTCGGGATATCAGTTCCTCATAAACCTCAGTCTCGGCGCATACACAACGACGCTTACCGAGGATTTTGCGTTCGATGAGGCTATCAAGAACGCCGACAATGCCATGTACAGCATCAAGAAGAAGAAAAAACAGGAAAAGAAAAAAACAGACAATAGGAGCAAACCATGAGAGAAAGCCTGCTTACCATACCTATAAGTGAAATATTCGAGCCGATGGACGGCTGCCCGATGTGCCGCCTGCGCAATATGCTCGAAACGCGCACCGTTGAATATATAATGGGTGCCGCGATGATGGAACCGGACGTGCGCATCGAGACGAACCGCGCGGGTTTCTGCCGCACGCACCTTGAACAGATGATGCGCCAGAAAAACCGCCTTTCACTGGCGCTGATGCTCCAGACCCACCTTGAAACCGTCCACAAGGAGCTTTTCTCGCGGAAGAAGCTCTTTGAACCGAAAAACGCCCGCAAGCAGAAGCTCTCCGCAATAAATGAGAGCTGCTTCGTCTGCGAGAAGATAGACTGGGGAATGGAGCGTCTGATGAAGACGTTCTTTGAGATGTTCGCCCACGCGGATTTCCGTCAGCTCTACATGAAGCAGGAATATATCTGCCTGCCGCATTACGATATGCTGATGTCCCTCGCACCCGCATACCTTAAAAAAGATATGCTTGACGAATTCAGCAGATGTACGGGCGAGCTGACCGAAAAATACATTGCGATGCTTTACGGCGATGTATCGCACTACTGCAATATGTATGACTACCGCAACACCGGCAAGGACGCCGACTGGGGCAATTCAAAGGACAGCATCGAGCGTGCGGTCGCATTCCTCACGGGACGGGAAGTGAAGTAATGCCGAGGTTCTTTATTGATGAAGATGCGGTCGCCGGCGGCAGGATAACCGTTTCCGGCTCGGATGCGGCGCATATATCATATTCACTGCGCATGAAGACCGGCGAGGAGCTTGTTTTCTGCCGCGCGGGCACCGATTACCGCTGCAGGATAGCATCTATAACGCCAGAAAATGTGTTCTGCGATATCATAGAGGAAACGCCCTCCGACTGCGAACCCACCATAAAGCTGACGCTGTTCCAGGCGCTGCCGAAATCGGACAAGATGGAGCAGATCATACAGAAAACGGTTGAACTGGGCATACACCGTATAGTCCCGTTCGTTTCAAAGCGGTGCATATCGCGCCCCGATGCGGCTTCTGCAGAGAAAAAGCTGCGCCGCTGGCGGAAGATATCCGAGGAGGCTGCAAAGCAGTCCGGGCGGGGCATAATACCGGAGATAGCACCGATAATGACATTCGATGAGATGACAGCATCGGTCGATTCCGATATCAGGATAATATGCTACGAGAACGGCGGTGAAAAGCTCTCGGAGCTCGGTATCGACAGCAGCCGAAGCGTTTCGGTAATGGTCGGTGCGGAGGGCGGATTTGAACGTTCCGAGGTCGATGCGGCGATATCTGCGGGGATAGTTCCCGTTTGGCTCGGCAGGCGTATCCTCCGCTGCGAGACCTGTCCGGTCGCGGTAACGGCTGCCATTATGAATCTGTCGGGGAATTTTTCATAAACAGGCGAACGGGTCGCCGCCGTTCCCGCGCCGTTACCGAATAACAGCTGTTCTGCAGCGACCGCGGGGGTGTCCCGCCGACCGGAAACTTTGCAGATAACTGTAAATAACAAAATGACCTCTGAGGAACTCCGATGAAAAGATTTTTAAGCATAATATTCAGCCGCACATTCATAACGGCGGCACTCATACTCGTACAGATAGCGTTCATAATCGTGATGATACTGCGCTTTGCGTCCTACCGTGCGTGGACGGACGATCTGCTGAAGATACTCAGCCTGCTGATGGTGCTTCTGCTGCTGCGCGGCGACGACAACGAATCGTACAAGCTGATATGGATACTCACGATAACCCTGCTGCCTATCCTCGGCGGACTGATGTACCTCTTCGTCGGCAACCGCCGCCCTGCACGCAGCCTGCGGCGAACTCTCGATGAAAGCATACGGAACAGCAGGTGTCACATAAAGCGCAGGGAGGATATCGAACAGGAACTGCCTCCGAGACTGCGCGCAACGTCCGAGTATATAGCGCGGCTCGGCGGATTTCCGCTGTGCGGCGGTTCAACGGTCGATTACTATAAATGCGGCGAGGATTTTTTCGCGGCATTTCTCGAAGAGATAGGAAAGGCAGAGAAATTCATATTTCTTGAATACTTCATCATCGCAGAGGGAAAGGCGTGGGATCAGGCAGCCGAAATACTTCTCCGCAAGGCGGAGGAGGGCGTCGATGTGCGGATCATCTACGATGATATGGGCTCGATGACCGAACTGCCGCGTATGTTCAGAAAGAAACAGTACGGAAAAATAAAGGTGATACCGTTCAATCCGTTCATTCCGGTGATCTCGGTAGTGATGAACCACCGCGACCACCGCAAGATAACCGTGATCGACGGTAACACTGCGTTCACGGGCGGGATAAACCTCGCGGACGAGTATATGAACATCAAGACCTGCTTCGGACACTGGAAGGATACCGCCGTGAAGATAACCGGCGAGGGCGTTGTCAATTTCACGGTGATGTTCGCGCAGATGTGGAATGCGTTCAGCGAGGACAGGATAGAGTGTGACAAGTGCCTGCCTGACATAGTTACAGCCGCAGAGGAGAGCGCAGGTGTATATATACAGCCGTTCGCGGACTCCCCTCTCGATAACGAGCAGGTATCTGAAAATGTCTATCTCGATATCTTAGCGCAGGCGGAGCGATATGTGTATATCTTCACGCCGTACCTCATTATCGACGATCAGATGAAGTCGGCGCTGTGCCTTGCCGCAAAGCGCGGGGTCGATGTCCGCATCGTAACGCCGGGCATACCCGATAAGCGGGCGGTATTCCGGATAACCCGCTCGTACTATCAGACGCTCATAGCGGCGGGCGTGCGGATATACGAATATACTCCCGGGTTCATACACGCAAAGAGCTATATCAGCGATGACAGGATAGCGGTGGTCGGCAGTATAAATATGGATTTCCGCAGCCTGTATCTGCACTTTGAATGCGGCGCGATGATAGCAGCAGCTTCGGGCTGCACCGCTATCGAAAAGCTGTACGCCGACTGCATGGATACTTTTTCTGTCTCGCGCGAGATAATGCCGCGCGAGAGCAGACATTTCAGCCGTTCGCTCTATGATGCGGTGCTTCGGGCACTCGCACCGCTCGTTTAGTAATTACGCAAAAACACTTCCCGCAGTCAGACCGACTGTCGGGAAGTGTTTTTCAGTATGTGGTCGTTATCAGCTTTATACCGGTGACCGTATCGTTTTCGTCCAGCTCATAAAGCAATCCATACAGTATGCCCTTGCCGTCTATATCCTGATATTCCATATACAGGATATTCTTCGTGTCTCCGTCAACGCTTTTGATCCCAAACCTGAGATCATGGTCTTCATTCTTATCGCTGTCCGAATATTCCATAAGCTCATTATATCCGTACAATACCGTTTCTATGCCGTCCTTTTCCAGAACTGACCGTTCTTCATCCGGAACATCATCGTTGAAGTAGTATGCGTTTATGACGTCCTCGGCACTGCCCCCGACGCCGGGACCGTAGAGCAGTTTGTCGCTGACGCTGTCATCTTCTATCGTGATGGAGGTCAGGCGTCCGGTAAGCTTTCTGTCCTTGCTGTTCCTGTCAATGGAAACGCCGGTATCGGAAGACTCATCCCTGCTGACGACGCCGACTATATCCCCGAAGATAAGCACACAGCCGCCGTATTGCAGGAACTTCTGCCCGTCGCTGCTGTAACGGATATCGTCCGGCTTTCCCATGACCTTTTCTGCTTCGGGCACGGTCATTCCGAGTTCGAGCCCATCTATCAGCATATATTCCGCACCGGGCTTTATTTTTTCGGTGATGACACGCGGCTTTTCCTTGGCGGTCTTTTCATCGCCGGAGGAGCGCCCGTCCGCTTCTTCATCCTCATCATCGGAGGACTTTTCGTTTTTTTCTTCTTTCTCTTCTTTCTCCTCTTTCTCCTCTTTTTTATCTTTGGTATTATTTTCCGATCTGTTTTCTTCGGATTTTTCTTCGGCTGCCGTGCTCACGGAGGCGGATGTCTCCGCTGTTTTGTCAGCCGCAGCTTTCTCCGCCGATGTGACAGCTTCCGAAGCTGCGGGAGCATCCGGAACAGCCTGAGAAGTACTGCCCGCTGCGCACGAGCTCATGCACAGCACCATTGCGATCATCACCGGTATGATAATATTTTTCATAATGACCCTGCTTTCTTTATGTTTCAGTCCATAAGTGACTGTAAGATCCATCTATGCAATTATACCGCGAACTATTCCCGTCAACGGCGGCAGCCGGCTTTGTGGACTGCTTTGCAGCAGAGACCGGAATATCAGTAATATAAACACTATCTACAACTTAAGGATTTTGGGGAAGGGGGACGCCCTCTCTTGCAGGGC
>CAMVPV010000005.1 GCA_947169455.1 uncultured Clostridia bacterium
GGCTGTCCGTTGCGGCTGCGTTGAAGGACATGATCGGCGTGAGCACCGCCCCGAGCTCCTTCAGACGCTCCATTGCCGCAAAAGCCTTTTCAAACGTGCAGAAAGACCCGCACATCGCGAAGCCTATGCGGATATTTTCAAGAGAATCCGTCATTGTTACCCTCCTTTCCTTCTGAGGCGCATTTCATTTTCGATGAGATCGGCTGTTATTATCCCCGCGGTGCGCGGCGAGGTCTTTCCGGGAACGCCCCTGTACGGCATCACGTTCAGCCCGAGCGATTTGGCAGCCGGGAGATCAATGCCGCCGGGTGCGGACGCGAGGTCTATGATGAGCGCATCGCGGTGTGTTTTTTCGAGTATATCCCGGCAGAATACGGGCGCGGGCACTGTGTTGAATATCAGCGTACATCTGCCGGCATCATCCGCAAGCGCGGAGATATCCGATGCGCGGCACCCGTATATCTCCGCCCACGCGAGCTGTTCGCGGCGGCGCGCCGAAACGGTGACTTCCGCACCGAAGCCTGAAAGCACCCTTGCAAGCGCTTTTCCTATCCTGCCGAAGCCCGTTATGAGTATCCTCTGACCGGACAGCGTGATATCCTGTGCCTGCATAGCCGCCATGACAGCCCCTTCGGCAGTTGCAGCAGCGTTCCTTACGGCGAATTCCTCATTTTCAGTGTAATCTGTGACGCTGTTCCCGTTTGCGAGGAACAGTTCCTTTATATCCGGTGGTATCCTGCCGCCGAATACCGCCCCGTCCGCCTTTACGAGCCGCGTAAGTACTTCCGCGGGAACGGGATCGGCGGAGGCGGGCGCGAACAGATGGATACCGTCCGCAGTGACGGGCACGGGGAGTATAAGGCAGTCGGCGGCGGGGGCATCCGCAAGAGAGCACTTGATCGCTTTTGCGGTGCTGCCGGAATTCATCACGGAATAAACTTCATATCCTTTTTCCGCGAGATGTTCCGCCGCTGCTGCAAAGCGTTCATCTCCGCCCGCTGTGATATATATTTCATTCATTTGCATCTGCTCCTGACATAGGTCTTTTCCGTATCGTCTATATCTCTATTATATGCGCCGCGGACTGATGTGTCAGTGCTTTTTTGCCTGTTGGCGGATTTTGTTATCACAATAGCAGGATGCGCGGATAGTATCCTTTCCGCGCAGTTTGTTATTTGTTTCACAACGAAAACTCCCCCGGATCTTTTTTTGTGGATCCGAGGGAGTTTTCCGTTATTTGTTATTAATTATCGGGTTTCCAAAGGGACGAAGTCCCTTTGGCGGGTATGGGCAGAGCCCGGCCTGCGGAGCTACGCCGAAAGGCGCGGGTCTGGGCAGAGCCCGACCTGCGGAGCAACGCCGGAGTCGCTTATGCAGCCTTGCTGCCGTACTTCTTGTAGAGCTTTTCGAGCACATCGGCGAAATCATCGCTGTAGCCTATCTGTGCGAGCTCGTCCTTAGTGAGCTTCTTGAACCTTGCCCTTGCATTTGCAATGGAAGTGCCCTCGTAGCCCTCATCGCCCTTGAGTGCGAGCGCTGTCTCTGCAACGCAGGTCGCAAATCTGAAGCGGACGCCGGTGTCCTTGTAGGGGAGGTAGCTGCTCTTCTTTACAGCGACCTTGGACATTGTCGATTTGGACTGACCGGGCTGCTTGTAGCGGATCTTTACTGTGCAGATATCGGTCTTGTTGCCGGTAGCCTTCTGATATTTAAGTGACTCTGTCGATGCTGTATCGGCGGGGATTATCTCGTACATTACGGTAACGCTCTGACCTGCGCCTACTTCTGCGGCGTCCTTCTTGTCGTTTGCGAAGTCCTCGTTGTTGAGGCGTCTGCCCTCATATCCTACGAGGCGGTAGCTGTCAACGAGCGCGGGATTGAATTCCACCTGGAACTTTACATCGTCCGCAACGGTGAAGAGAGTAGCCTTTCTCTCATCAACGAGTACCTTTGTCGCTTCCTTTGCGCAGTCGATGTAGTAGTAGTTGCCGTTGCCGTCCTTGGCGAGAGTTTCCATCTTGTTGTCCTTGAGGTTTCCTGTGCCTACGCCGAGAACTGTGAGGTAAACGCCGTTATTGCCCACGCGCTTCTCGGAGATGAATTTGGAAAGCTCATCCTGGCTGGAGATGCCCACGTTGAGGTCGCCGTCGGTAGCGAGTATAACGCGGTTGTTGCCGCCCTTGATGTAGTACTGCGAAGCTATATCGTAAGCCATATTGATGCCTGCCTCGCCGTTGGTGCAGCCGTTTGCGATGAGCGAATCCGCAACGTCGGCGATGCAGTTCTTCATGTTGCCGTAAGCGCCCGCTACGACTACCTTTTCGTTGCCCGAATAGGTAACTATCGAAAGACGGTCATCGGCGGTGAGCTCGCGGGAGAGCTTTTTCAGTGTATCAGCTACCAGCGGGAGCTTGTCCTGCGAATACATAGAACCGCTGATATCAACTAAGAAAACAAGGTTTGAGTTCGGTTCCTTTTCGATATCCTTTGCCTGTATGCCCACCATTACCATCTGATTGTCCTTGTTCCACGGGCATTCGCTGTATTCATAGGTAACGGAGAACGTGCCGCTTGTGGGCTGTATGTAATCATAATCGAAATAGTTGATGAATTCCTCGGTGCGCACGGAATCGGAATAGATAGTGTAGTTGTCGTTCACCATTCTGCGCACATTTGCGTATGAAGCTGTGTCAACATCCGCAGAGAATGTGGAGAGCGGGGAGGTCGCAGCCTTCTTGAAGGCGTTGGGGTCATAGTGGGAATATTCCTCGTCGGTCTCTTCGATCTCTACATCCTCTTCCTCCCATTCTTCCTCTGCCTCTTCGTATTCCTCATATTCCTCGTCCTCGTAATCTTCCTCTTCATATGTGGTACTGTCATAGGAAACGCCTGCCGTTACTGAATTGGTCGCTGCGGGCTTGGTTCCGTAAAGACCGTCGTATTCATTGAACTGCTTGCTGGGGCGTCCGATGATGTTGGATTCCTTTGAGGTCACGCGGTTGTCGTTGTAATCATAGGTAACGGCTTTTATGAAGTACTTGTCATACTTGTCGCCGCCGATATCGCTGAGATATACAAATGTATCGGAGGTCTTTCCGATGAGCTCCTTCTTGCTGCCGGATTTGCCGATGATGTAGTAGAGCATAGCGCCCTCTACCTTGTCCCATTCGAGCGTATAGCCGTACCAGCCGTCATCAGCCTTGCGGAGCTTTGGCTTTGCCGAGGTGAAGTTCTTGTACTCCGCCGAGTTTTTGTCGGTTGACATGGGCGTGGTGTAGGATGTTCTCGGTTCCGCCTTGATGTCGTTCTGCGCTGCGGAAACATTTGCCGCAAGCGTTCCCGTGAGCATAGCTGCCGCTATTGCCGCGGAAGTGATCTTCATGAATTTTCTCATGTGGGTTTTCCTCCTTAAACGTAATATTGATGAATAAAATATTTCCGCTGAATTAATTATACAGCTTTCTATTAATATAAACAACCCGGGCAGCCAAAATTTTTCATAAAATTTCAGAATTAACAATTTGTTTACAATTATGGTTTTGCCGACAAAGAGACCCGCGCCTGTTCCATACAGAACAAACGCGGGCGTTGCATAACAGATATTATTCGATATTGACAGCGGGTCGCCCGTCTGCGGGGGCTCAATGCTGTCCGATGAATTTCCTTTCGGTCTCTGCTACGGCTTTTGCGAGCAGCGGCTCAAAATCAAACGCAGACTGCGCTTTTTCGACATTTTCAAGGGTCGGTCTTGTGCGCGGGTGCTTCGGGGTGAATACCGTGCAGCAGTCCTCATACGGCTCGGAGGAGATATCGAAGGTGTCTATCTTGTTCGCTATGGTGATTATCTCGCTCTTGTCCATACCGATAACGGGGCGGAAGACCGGCATACGGCAGACTGCATCAGTGCATACCAGTGCGCCCATCGTCTGCGATGCCACCTGCCCGAGGCTCTCACCGGTTATCAGGCAGGGTATCTTGTTCTTTTCGGCGATGCGCTGTGCTATCTCCAGCATCAGCCGCCGCATGATTATCGTGAAATATTCCTCGGGGCAGTTGTCGCGCAGGGCTTCCTGTATCTCGGTGAACGGCACACAGTAGAATACTATCTCGCCGCAGTACGCCGATATCTTTTCACAGAGACGCTCTACCTTCATGCGCGCCCTTTCCGACGTATAGGGCGGCGAAACGTAATGTATCGCGGATATCTCCGCTCCGCGGCGAGCCATCATGTAACCCGCAACAGGGCTGTCTATGCCGCCCGAAAGCAGCAGCATAGCCTTGCCGGAGGTGCCGACGGGTATGCCGCCCGCGCCGGGCTTGTTGCCGGTGTGGATATATGCGTTATTGTCGCGTATCTCAACGTTCACCGTCACCTGCGGGGAATGTACATCCACTTCGAGATGCGGATACTTTTCGAGTATCTTTCCGCCGAGCTCACGGCATATCTCGGGAGACTTCATCGGGTAGGACTTATCCGAGCGCTTTGCCTCCACCTTGAAGGTGCGCGCCGTGTCGAGCTCCTCACCGCAGCAGGAAAGGGCAGTCTCGCACACCGATGCAAAATCCTTTTCGGATACGAACGCGCGGCATATCGCATTTGCGCCGAATACCTTTCCGGCGCGGCGGAAAGCCTCGTCCATATCGATATCATCGCTCTGCGGTTCGGCGTATATCATCGACTGTGAGCTGCGGAAGCTGAATTCGCCGAGACCTTTGAGCCGGTACCGCAGGTTTTTTATGAATGTATCCTCAAAGGTGCGGCGGTTGAGCCCTTTGAGGGCTATCTCGCCTTCTTTGAGCAGAATAACTTCTTTCATGGTCACTTGTCCTTTCGGAGGAGATTTATTATCGCGTTTGCGTAAATTTCGGAGTTGCGCTTCAGTGAGTCTATCGTTATGGATTCATCCGCACCGTGCATATTGTTTTCCGTTTCTCCCGGGAATTCCGCGCCGAATGCAACGCCGTTCCCGGTATCGTGAACGTAGGTGCCGCCGCCGATCGATATGCAGCAGCCCTTGTCACCGGTAACGTCGGTGTAGGTGTCGAGCAGGGCGCGTATGAAGCTGCTGTTCTCATCAACATAATGCGGCTCTGTGGAATATATTATCTCCGATGTGATTTTCTGCGCCGCAAAAGCTGCGTACAGCTTTTCCGAGACCTCAGCAAGCCGGAATGTCACGGGAAAACGTATATCTGCCTTGCCGGTCAGCTTTCCGTTTTCGGTATCAGCCACGCTGAACACATCGGTCAGCCCGCCCGAAATATCGTCATGTATATCCAGCCCGAGCGATTTTCCGTCCGTTTCGCCGTAGGGGAACAGCGTTGTGATATTATTGAGAGCATACCCGAGCCCGTTCAGGAGGGAGAACATCGCGGAAACGGCGTTGTGCCCCTTTTCGGGGGTGGATGCGTGCGCACAGATCCCCTTTGCGGTGATCTTCACGGTATTTCCGGATTTTTCCGCTTCAAATGTGACGCCGTCATATTTTCCGGAGAGGGCATCTATCGCGGAGATATCCGCATTTTCAAGCTCCGCTGTGCACAGCTCAGGAACGGCATTTATCGCGTTGCCGCCCTTTACAGAGATCATCCCCGCAGGGAGCGGGATTTCAAACGAAAGGCGTATCATGCCCTTTTCGCCGTTTATCACGGGATAGTCGCCGTCGGGGGTGACGAGCATTTCCGGGAATTTTTCCTTTGTGATGTAATAATCCATATCGGAGGAGCCGTTTTCCTCGTCGCAGCCGGTTATGATGCGAACTCCGCCGTCCAGCGGAACGCCGAGTTCCTTTACGCAGCGCATTGCGAACAGTGCAGCGACAGCGGGTCCCTTGTCGTCGATGGCGCCGCGCCCGTATATGCGTCCGCCGCGCACCTCTGCTATATATGGGTCGGACGACCAGCCCGTGCCCTCGGGAACGACATCGAGGTGACAGAGTATGCCGAGCCGCGGATCATCGCCCATATCGGCATGAGCGGCGTAGTTGTCGAAATTCTTTGCGGGAAATCCGTACTGTTCGCACAGCTCCGTCCATTTTGCGAGGACATCGGCAGCGCCCTTTCCGAAGGGCATACCCTCAGATGCGGGTGCTTTCACGCTTTTGTATGAGATAAGTTCTTTCAGCACCGAGATCATCTCATCGGTGTGATCTTCAACGTATTTCTTTATTTTTTCCTTGTAGTTTTCCATAGCAGCCTTTCGTGATATATAATTCTCTGGTTGGATCTCATAGTGTTTGTGGTAGGGGCGTCACCGCCGGCGACCGACTCGCTGTCCGTGGCGCGTCGTTGCATAATAGCAGCTGTCCGGCGACACCCGCGGTTATATTATCGGGTTTCCAAAGGGCGCCCGCCCTTTGGTCAGGGGATTGTTAAGGGGGTGCCCTCCTTAACACCGCGAAGCGGCTGCAAGCAAGCCGCAAAGATCATTCGGTGAAGCTGTGTGTACCGAGCCACTTTTCAGCGCTCTCGGCGATGCCCTTCATCGTTTCTTCATCGAACGGCGACGGGAAACCTGCCGCTTCGATAAGCTCACTGTAAGTCTTTGTGCCGGCGCACTTCACCAGCTTCATATAGCGTTCCCATGCAGCGGAGTGATCCTCCTGCATGAGCGCCCAGAACTGGAGCGACGCTGTCTGTGCGAGACAGTAATCTATATAATAGAACGGGTTCTCATATATATGGAGCTGTTTCTGCCATGCTCTTCCCTCACCGTAGAACGGCGAGCCGTCGAGATCTATCCACGGCATATAGATGCCGGTCAGTCTTCTCCATTCGGCATGGCGCTCCTCCGGCGTGAGAGCGGGATTTTCATATACGATGTGCTGGAAGTGATCGACCATTGTGCCGTAGGGTATGAATTTTATCGCGCTGCTGAGGTGCTGGCAGCGGAACTTGTCTGCCTGTCCGCCGAAGAAATCCTCCGCCCACTTCCACGCGAAGAACTCCATTGACATGGAGTGTATCTCGCAGCTTTCCATTGTGGGGCTGCGGTTGTCGGACGGGTAGATGTCACGCGCGGTATATCCCGCGAATGCGTGTCCCGCTTCGTGCGTGATGACCTCCACATCGCCCGCGGTGCCGTTGAAATTCGCAAAGATGAATTCCGCCTTGTAATCGGGGATATCGGTGCAGTAGCCGCCCGCCGCCTTTCCGTCGCGGCTGAGGACGTCCATCAGCTCATTGTCATACATGAAATCTATGAATTCCGCAGTTTCCGCCGAAAGCTCGTGGTAGAACTTCTTTCCCGCCGCGAGGATATCATCTGCGCTGCCTTTGGGGACTGCATTGCCGGAGCGCGCGAACAGAGGTGTATCGCAGTATTTCAGCGGATATGCGAGCCCTGTGCGCTCTGCCTGCGCCTTATATACCTTTTCGGCAGCGGGAACGATATACTTTATCACAGATTCACGGAAACGTGCGACATCTTCCTTTGTATAATCATTGCGGTGCATACGGTCGTAGCCGAGCCCCACATAGTTTTCGTGTCCCATTTTCCTGCCCATTGCGGTGCGCAGAGCGGTCAGCTTGTCGTAAAGTGTGTCGAGTTCCTCTGCGTGCGAGCTGAAAAATCCGCTTTCCGCCTCCCATGCGCGGCGGCGGATATCGTCATCGGGGGACTGCTTGTAGGGTGTCAGCCGCGAGAGGGTCAGTGTCTCGCCCTCAAAGGGTATCTGTGCCGAAGCGATGAGCTTTTCATATTCGGTGACAAGGCGGTTCTCCTCCTGCAGTTCGGGTATTATCACGGGCGAGAAAGAGCGCAGTGCGATGTCGATATTCCTGAACATGAGGCTGCCCCACAGCTTTTCGAGATCGGCGCGGTACGGGCTTTCAGCGAGAGCCTTGTTCACGTTCTGGAAATATTCCTCCGCAACGGGGTTGTTCTCGTTGAAGAAGGCTATCTCGTCATCGTAGAATTTATCGCGTGTATCTATCGTGTGGCGGATATTCGCAAGGGTGAACATGGTGGAGTAGCTGTCCGCTTCCTTTGCGAACTTGTCGTAAGCCGCCCGTGCAGCATCGGCATTTTCGGCATTTTTCAGCGCAGAAACGGTTTCCTCCGCGCATATGCGTGCCTTTTCGATATCGGGGCGGGTGTAGGTCATTTCAGAAAATTTCATACTATCATTCCTTTATATTGATTTTGTCCTGCTCACTGCCGGCTGTTTCCGGCGGTCGGGCAGATCTGATAAACTTTACCAACGATATCACAAATGCGATCATGCATGATGGGACAAACAGAACGAGGAATACCAGAAAAAGCAATCCGTACACAGACTGTGCGGCATATGTTTCTCCGTTTCCGAACCAGAGCATTATCTGTGAGCCGAACCAGCATATCACAAACGATATCAATAAAAGGACTAAGGTGCTCTTTATGAATTCTCCTGCGCTGTCACGATCGCATAATGATATCCACAGCTTTATCCAAAGGATCAATATTGCAATTACTATGCCAAGAAAAAGAAGTTCTCCCGCAAAAGCAATAAGCTCCATATAAACACATCCTTAACACAGATAGGGATTATTCTGCTTTTCATATCCGAGGGTGGTCATCAGCCCGTGCCCCGGGCATACATCGTAATTGTCGCAGTCTTTCAGTGCGGCGATGGCTTTCAGCGAACCGCGCAGCGTGCAGGTGCTGCCGTCCGGCATATCCGTCCTGCCGACGCCCTGCGCGAACAGCGTATCGCCCGAAAATATCATGTTTTCCGCGATATACATCACACTGCCGGAGGTGTGTCCGGGGGTGCTCATCACCTTTATTCCGGTATCTCCGAGCATTACGGTATCATTGTTCGATACGGTCTTTGCGCCGTGATAGTATTTCACGGGCGGCAGTCCGAAAAATTCCGTAAGGTTCAGATGATCGTCGGTCAGCTTGGGAAGGTCGTTCTCGTGTATATACACCTCCGCGCCCGTTATCGCGGCGATATCCGCAAGCCCCATGATATGGTCACAGTGACCGTGCGTGAGGAGTATATATTTCAGCGTGAGCCCCTTTTCGGCGAGGGCATCTGTGATCTCCTCTGTATTTCCGGGGGCGTCGATGAGAGCAGCACTGTCCCCGGAGTATATTATAAAGCTGTTCGTCCCGAACATACCGAATGGCTTCAGGCGTATCATTTCCATTTACTTTACCGTCCTTTCCGCGCTTATCACGTCCTGCAATTTCTTTATGCGGGTTATGGCATTGTTGAGCTGCTGCACGCCCGCTATCATGCAGGTGACGATAAGGTCGCTGTTTCCGTTCTTGAGCTCGTGTGCGGTTATCTCGGTCACGGGTATGCGCATATCCGCGAGGATAGCGGAAACGTTCGCGAGCACGCCTATATTGTTGTAGGAGACTATATCTATCGCTGCGCGGTATATCGGGTGCTCCGGGTCGATGTTCTTCGGCAGGTCGCCCCATTCGGCATCTACCCAGCGTTCCGGTTCTGTGGTCGTTTCAAGCGAATGGATATAGTTCGCGCAGTCCTTCTTATGCACCGAGAAGCCGTGTCCCTTGGTGATGAAAGCAACTATCTCGTCGCCGGGCAGCGGATTGCAGCACTGCGACAGCTTCACGAGCATATTGTTCTCGCCGCCGACTATGACCGCATCGCCCTTTGCGCGCTTCACCTGCGGAACGGCAGGCTCCTTTTCAGGAGTGGCGTATTTTGCGATGTAGCTGTCCTTCAGCCGCGTGAGTATCCTTGACAGTATAACTCCGCCGTAGCCCACTGCCGCATAGAAATCATCGAGGGTCGTGCAGTTGTGACGCTTCATATCGTCCGAGAGGAATCCTTCGAGATCCTCGGGCGGCACTTCGATGCCGTTCCGTGCGAATTCGCGTTCGAGCTCGGCTTTTCCGTTTTCGATATTCTCCTCGCGGCGCTCCTTCTTGAACCATGAGCGTATCTTTGATTTTGCCTCGTTGGTGCGGCATATCTTCAGCCAGGCGCGGTTTGGTCCGTGGTTCGGGTCGGATGAGGTGATTATCTCGACTATCTCGCCGGTGTTCAGTACTCTGTCCAGCGATACGAGCTTGCCATCGACCTTTGCGCCCTTCATCTTGTTGCCGACCTCGGTGTGTATCGCATACGCAAAATCTATCACGGTCGCGCCTATCGGCAGGGTTATCATATCGCCCTTGGGGGTGAAAGCAAAGGTATCTTCCGGTGCGAGGTCGCTCTTTATCGTGCGGACTATCTCCTCGACGTCGTCCGTGTCCTGCTGCGCCTCGATTATCTGTCTTATCCATGCAAGGCGGTTTTCAAGGCGGTCCTTGCCCTTGATGCCCTCCTTGTACTTCCAGTGTGCGGCGATACCGTATTCAGCGGTATAATGCATATCCATCGTGCGTATCTGCACTTCAAAGGGTATGCCCTCGCGTCCTATCACGGTGGTATGCAGCGACTGGTACATATTCGCCTTCGGTGTTGCGATATAATCCTTGAAGCGGTTGGGTATCGGCTTGAACATATCGTGAATGATGCCGAGCGCGTTGTAACATTCGGTCACGTTATCGACGATTATCCTGACGGCGTATATGTCGTAGATCTCATCGATGCCCTTGCCCTGTATGAATGCCTTGCGGTATATGCCATATACCGACTTCACACGTCCCATCAGCGTGGGCTTGCAGGAAAAATCGCTTTCCTCGAAGCGCTTCTGTATCTGTTCCTTTATGGATACTATGAACGCCTGACGCTCATCCGCACGTATGGTGAGCTGGTGCTCTATCTCGGAGTAGGCGTATGGGTCGAGGTAGCGGAACGCGAGGTCTTCTATCTCGTCCTGTATGGTCTTGATGCCGAGGCGGTGTGCTATCGGCGCGTAGATGTTCATCGTTTCGAGTGCGGTGTTGCGCTGCTTGTATGCGGGACGGTACTGGAGCGTGCGCATATTGTGCAGGCGGTCGCACAGCTTTATTATGATGACGCGGATATCCTGGCTCATCGCAAGGAGTATCTTGCGGACGTTCTCCGCCTGCTGCTCCTCCTTGGTGAAAAGGGGTATCTTGCCGAGCTTTGTGACGCCGTCAACGAGCATGGCAACGTCCTGACCGAACAGCTTTTTCAGTTCTTCGAGGGTGACGTCGGTATCCTCGACAACATCGTGGAGCATTGCGGCGCAGATAGTATCGGTGTCCATCCCGAGTTCGAGCAGTATATAAGATACGGTTATCGGGTGGCTGATATAGGGCTCGCCGGACGAGCGCACCTGATTTGAATGTGCTTTCGCCGCAAATTCATAAGCGGAGATTATCTTGCTCAGGTCGTAGGATTTTTTCTCGTCGTCAAGGATCTTCTGTATCAAAGTATCGATGGTACAGCTTGTTTTTATCTCATTTTTCATTTTGTCTCCTCCTGTGCGTTACGGGACAGACAAACGGCAGATATATACGTTCTGCCGTCTGTAAAGATCAGCTCTTTTTCAGTTTCTTCACAGCGAACAGTCTGCCTGCCGCGCCGCCGCATATACCGCCGATGATATGTGCGAGCTGTGAGATGTTGTCGGAAGCGAGCACGCCGCTGAGTATCTCTCCGCCTATGTAGAACACAGCCGCGAGAATGAAGGTGAGTGGTATGCGGTCGTCGTCGGCGTTGGCGAAGGAACTCAGTATAATGAACATGAAGGCTATCCCGCTGGCGCCGAGAAGGGCGGTGGAGGGGAAGAATATCACGTTTATCAGTCCGGTGATGAATGCTGTCATCAGTATCAGCGTGAGCAGCAGATTGCTGCCGTACTTTTCTTCGAGCATGGGACCTATCAGCAGTATCAGCGTGAAATTGCCCACGAAATGGGATATATTCGCGTGACCGAGAACATGAGTGAACAGTCTGATATAGAACAGCGGGTTCAGCAGCGATGAGCGATAGACTGAGAACAGCAGCGGATTTGTCCTTCCGGCGGTGATGTAATTGAGCAGCAGCGCCGCGAACGATACGAACGTAAAGGTCAGTACTACGGGGGAATTATAGCTTATTTTCAGTTTTTTCACAGTTTTTCGGCTCCTTTGCGGTATTGTATTGCACTATGAATGAACATATATTTATATTATAAGCCATTTCCCGGAAAAAATCAATAGTAAATATGTCATGTTTTACGGGCGGCACTATCTGTCGGCGAACATATCCCATACAGGGGCAAAGCAACGCAAAAAGCCCGCGTGTGCGGGCTTTTTGATGTAAAGTATGGAGAAAAACCTGTTACCAGGCGATGTTGTTGATGTTGTAGCCGAGGGTGTACCATGTATTGCCCTTGCCGCTGTAATAGATGTAGCCGTGCTCACTTCTGTAGTATATCTTTCTGCCGCAGCGGTCTGTGCCAACGTATTCTGTGAATGTGAAGCTCTGACCGAATGTCCTGCTGCTCGAATAGTAGCCTATATCGGAACGGTAGTAAATATTCCCGTAGAAGCTGTCGCAGCCTACATAAGTTTCCTTGTAGTTTTTAGTGTAGGTGGTGTATGTTGCTGTGCAGGCACCGCAGTCTGTGCGTCTGTAGAAGTTGTTGTAGAGGTCGGAATTATTGTAATTGTAGTTGTATGTTGAATTGTTGCTTGCTACATACCATGAACCGTCTGCACACTCTGCATACGAAATGCCGTCGTTCACGCCGTCGTAAGCGTAGGAACCGTCTGCTCCGTAATACTCCGCTGCTCCTGCTGTTGTTGCGAGTGCTGCTGCTGCCATAACTGCTGCCATTGCCGATACGATAACTTTCTTGAGATTTTTCATTTTGGTTTCCTCCATATATTTAACTGATATTTTTTATCGGGTCGTTGTTTTTTCCCTGTGTCTGTATAATACCTCATATTTCCCGATAAATCAATAACCAATACACTCCGGAAATGATGCATAAACGGCACTGC
>CAMVPV010000006.1 GCA_947169455.1 uncultured Clostridia bacterium
TATAGCGTTTCTTCGCCTGTTCGTCGATGTCGAGCGCCCTTATCTTCTCGATGAGATCGAGTATTGCGCGGACATTCATCGTGCCGAGATTCTTGCACATCTCTTCGACCTGCTTGCTCTCGACCTCGCGTATGCGTCCCTGTACCTTGTTGATGTTGCGGTTCTTGAGATCGGAGGGGCAGCCGTTACCGTAGCTGTCGATCTTCTTCATGACCTCAAGCAGCTGCGGTTTGTCCATGTTCGCGATATTCGCTGTGAGCCCCGAGAGGTACTTCACATGGATATCCTCCGCCTTCTGCTTCAGCTTCTTGATATACGGGAACGCGTTCTCCTGCGAGTAGCCCTCGTCCTCGATCGTATTGAGCGCGGCGGTCACCTGCTCGATGGTCATATTCGGGATATCTGTGCAGAGCTTTTCGAGCGCCTGCTTTTCGAGCGTATCGAAGCGGTTCTCTATCAGCTTGATCGTAGCCTGATACTTGTCGCTGTCCATTGTGGGCTTGCGCTTTTCGAGCTCGGTGCGGAAGGTCTCGAGTTCCTTTTCACCCATCTTGTCGATGGAGGACATCATCCTGTCGAATTCTTCCTTATCCAGCTTCTTCAGGCGGGTATCTATCTGATCGATATAGCTCTTTCCGGCTGCAAGATATTCCGGTGTCTCGGTGATCTTGTGCTTTACCGAGAGCAGTGCTTCCTTGTCGGAAGTCGCGATATTCTTGCAGAGTGCCTGGAGCTCGGTCTTTATGAGCGATTCCTCACGCTGTTCTATCTGAGCGATATACTTTGCGGAAAGCTCCTTGTCGAAGGTATCTCCGGCGAGCGCTTCCTTCAGCTTGGAGAGCTCCGTTCGCGGCATGGACGGGATATTCTTGCAGAGGTTCTCGAGCTCCTTCTTCATCAGCTCGATCTCCCTTGCACGTATCTTCTCCATGAACTCCGCGGATGTGGTATCTGCATACTTTGCCTTGATGTCGGCGGAAAGCTTTTCAAGCTTATCCTTGTCCATACTGCCGAGATCCTTGCACATTTCGGCGATCTCAGACTTGTCGATCTCAACATTGCGCTCCTTGATCTTCTCAAAGAACTGTGCTGTATATTCCTTGTCGAAGCGTTCCTCGGAAAGCTTTTTGGAAAGCTCCTCAAGTGCGGCGCGGTCCATGCCGGGGATTCCCTTTGCGAGCTCAGCAGCCTCGGCGTTGTCAAGTTCCTTTATGCGCATCCTTATGCGTTCAAAGTAACCGGCAGTATAATCCTTGTTGAACTTCTCATCGGACAGCTTCTTCTCGATCTCGGCGAGCTTATTCTTGTCGGCGTCAGCGATATCCTTTGCTATCTCGGCGATCTCTGCCTTTTCGAGAACATCGCGGCGTTCCTTGATCTTCTTGAAGTATTCCGCAGTATAATCCTTGTTGAATTTCTCATCGGATATCTTCTTTTCGATCTCGCTGAGCGCATTTGCGTCTGCCTCTGCGATACCCTTGCATATCCCGGCGATCTCTGCCTTTTCAAGCGCTATCCTGCGCTCCTTTATCATCGCGGTATATTTATCGGTGATATCTGCGCCGTAGCCGCTCGAAGCGATATCCTTCCCAATGGCTGTGAGTGCTGCTTCGTCCATTTCAGGTATCTTGTCACAGCGTGCGGTGAATTCTTCAAGCGCGATAGCCTTTTCGCGGTCGGCTATCATTATAACGAACGGATCGGTGAGAGCAGTGTCGTACTTGCCCTCGTTGATTATGCCGCGCAGCTTTGCTATGCGTTCCTTATCGGCAGATGCGATGCTGGAGAACAGCGCATTGACCTCACGGCGGTCGTAATCACGCTCGAAGGTCTTTATCCTGCTGACATAACCGTCCGCGATGCGCGAGCCGTTGGCAGCCTCGGCCACCTTTGCGAGCAGTCCCGTGAGCTGCTCCTTGTTCATCTTGTCCATGCCCTCGCATACCGCATCGAGCTTTTTGCGGATAAGACCGTCCTTGGCGGAATTTGCCCTGCGCAGGAAATGCTTTTTCAGCATAGGAGCATAACTGCCGGCATCGGTCTCCTTGATGAGAGCGTCTATCTCGCTTTCCGACTTTGCGGCGAGATCCTTATACTTCGCGAGGAGCTCATCTGCCTGCGCGGAAACTATCCTGTTTTCAATATTCTTCACGAACGGCTTTGCTACCGTATCATCAAACCCGCCGTCTTCGATCTTCTTTTTAAGTGCGGATGCTTCATCCGCCTTCATGAGCGGCAGCCCCATGCAGAGCTGTTTCAGCGCATTTTCCTCGCAGTCGTTCAGCGCCAGCTTGACCTTGAGCAGATATTTGCCCTTGGTCTTGTCGTCGGCGGTGGTATCAAGGATATACTTGCGGAGCTTTTTAAGTTCATCCTCATTGAGGGCGGTCATGTCGGCGCAGAGCTTGTTGAGTTCAAGCTCGTTCTTCATCGCCTTTTCCATATCTCCGACATTATCGAACACAGTACCGTTGTATGTCCTGTCCGCCTTGTCGAGCGTATCTATATGCTCCCTGAGTTCCTTGACGCAGGCGCAGTCCGGCAGATGATATCTCTTTGCGGCGGTCTCGAGATCACTGAGTGCGAGCTTCGCCTCTGCTATGCCGCAGGTGAATTTGCCGTCGTCTCCGCGGAGCTCTGCAAGGTAGGACGAAGAAAGATGTTCATTTACGGTGTCGTCGCTGACCTCAGCCACCTCGCCGAACCAGAATTCCTCGATGCTGTCAACAGCGTCTTTGTCATCTGCTGAAAGCGAACGCATTATCCTGAATATCTCCCTGTCGGCGGGCTTCTCCGAAACTGCCTCTGCGCAGAGCCTGCAAAGCTCGGTCTTGTCGGCATCGGAAAGCTCTATCGACTTCAGTTTGCCGAAATAGATGCTGTCCTCGGGGACCTTATTTTCAAATCCGCAGGAATTTTTCTTTTCATAGGCGTTCATGAACGCTTTTCTTGCAGCGGCGATCTCATCCTCTTCGGTGTGTTCTCCGGGAAATCCCGCAAGCGCAGGCGTGAAATGATCGTTCCTGAACTCGGCTGCGTTCATCTCGATATTGTTCTTTTTGAGCGCTGCGATCATATATTTGAGCACATAGCCGCTCACGGTCATATTGAAACCGAGGGACTTTATCAGCGGCATATACTTGTCTATCTGTGCCTTCAGACCGGTGCAGTCATCGAGTGCCTTTTCCGCAGTGACTCTCCTTGCGGTATTTTTCGGAACATCCGCAGATATGCCGAACACGGGCATATTTATCTCACCGATATCAGCGATAACGGGGAAATTGGCGATCTTGTCATCGATATATGCCTGAAGAGACTGCTGTATCTTGTCAAAGTCGATGATAACGGGGTTTTCGGGAGTACCCTTCTGCCAGAAATCGGGATTGATGCACTTCTTTATCCTCAGCTTCTGGTTGGTGAGAGGAGTTACAGGCGCGTAGGGTTTGTTATGCTCGCGCATATATTGTTCGCTGACGAGCAGCGTATCATGCTGACCGTCGATCATCCAGTCGTGAACGAGGTAATATTCCTCGAACAGAAGGTCGGAAAGGAAGATATGTTCGTTCACAGAGGCTATCTCGCGTGCTTCCTTCAGATTAAAGGGACGCCAGTTCGTGCTTCCGTCCTCGGACATGAGCATCATATCAAATAAGCGGCATATAGTTGCGTCGTTTCTTTTTGCCTCCTCATCATTGCAGGGCGCAAAAATGAGATCCTTGACAAAAGGGTGACACACCAACTGCCCGTCAGAGAGATAACGCTCTATGTAGCGCTGTGAAAATGTACTGCATTTCTCCCTGTAAGCTTCATAGCTGTTGATAATTTCCATGCGATCATTCAGTCCTTTCTGATCATTTAGATATTCCGCGGCTGACACCGGCATACAAAAGATCACACCGCATATATTCACTATAATTATATCAAAATATATGAGCTATGTCAACATTTTTTTGAAAGTTGTAAACGGCAATATTGTATAAATATAACATATTTTTTTTGTAAAGTTTGAAGTAATATCCTGCCGGGCGCATGAACAGGAAGTTCACGATGGCACAAAAAATGCCGCAGGATAGACCCTGCGGCAAATATCATTGCTTTTTGCATTATTCTTTTACGCCGCCGATGGTAAGTCCGGCAACGAAGTATCTCTGAAGGAAAGGATAGAGGCAGATTATGGGAAGTGATGTTATAACAGTAGCTGCGGCTCTTACCGAAGTCGGAGTTACCTGTCCGCCGCCTGCTTCCTTCATGACCTCCGCATTGGTATTGTTGTTCGTTACGGAGGAAAGCAGCTTCATGAGCTCATACTGGAGCGTGGTGAGATTATCGCTCATTCTGTTGTAGAGCATGGCATCGAACCACGAGTTCCACTGATATACCGCCTGGAAGAGCGATACCGTTGCGATAACGGGGAGACACAGCGGGAGAACGATCATAAAGAATATAGTGAAGTGACCTGCACCGTCCATCTCTGCGGATTCACAGAGGCTGTCCGGCAGTCCGTTCATGTATGTGCGGAGTACAAGCATATTGAATGCGCTGACCATTCCCGGTATGATATATACCCAGAAGCTGTTAGTAAGTCCGAGTGCCTTGAACACGAGGAATGTCGGGATAAGACCGCCGGACACGTACATTGTGATTACGTAGAGCAGCGAGAGCTGTCTCTTGAGGATGAAATCCTTGCGGCTGAGGACGTATGCGAGCAGGGCGGTAACAAGTGTGGAAGATACTGTTCCGATGACTGTTCTGAGGACAGTTATCTTCGCTGCTGTTGCCATGGACTGCTTCTGGATAACTGTGGTGTAGTTGTTCCAGGTGAACATTCTCGGCCAGAGGTATATCCCTCCTCTGAGGGCATCGGTACCGTCGTTGAACGATATCGCCACCATGTTGAGCAGAGGATAGAGAGTAACTATCACCGAAAGAACGAGGATTATCGTATTGATGACATCAAAAATGATATCTCCCCTGGTGCGTCTGCTGAATGCGCCGCCCGTCTTGGGATCGTCAGCGCCTTTTTTAGTGGCTTTGCCGAGTGCCGTTGCCTGAAAACCTGACATATTTGGCATAGCTGACCCCCCTTATCAATACAGACTCTCTTCGCCCATAGCCTTTGCGGAGGTATTTGCAATGACTATGAGGATGATACTTACAAGGCTCTTGAAGATACCTGCTGCGGTACCGACTGAGTAGTTGCCCTGTCCGATACCGTACTTGAGGACATAGATATCGATCGTCTGGGATACGCTCTGTACAAGACCGTTGCCGAGCAGGTACTGGAGCTCGAAGCCTGCGTTGAGCACGCTTCCTATGCTCATGATGAGAAGGATCATGATCGTAGGCTTGAGTCCGGGGAGCGTGATGTGCCAGATCTTGGAAAGTCTTCCGGCGCCGTCGATGGATGCCGCCTCGTAGAGGTCGGGATTTATCGCGGTTATTGCCGCGAGGTAGATGATACTGTTCCAGCCCGTCTCCTTCCAGAGGTTCGAGCAGGCAACTATCGTCCAGAAATATTTGGGCTCTGCGAGCCAGTTTATCTTTTCATGGATTATGCCCGCTCCGACGAGGAACTGATTGAGCATACCGTTTTCCATAGAGAGGACATCGTAAACGATACCTGTTACGATGATCATCGAAAGGAAGTGAGGAAGATAGGATATGGTCTGTATCAGCTTCTTGCCGAGGAGGTTCCAGAATTCGCTGAGAAGGATAGCAAAAAGGATGGCGCATACCGTTCCCGTTACCATGTTGATAATACCCATTGCGATAGTATTTCGGATAACACGCGGGAATACATCGTTTGCGAAAAGGAACTGGAACTGCTGAAGCCCTACGAACTTGGAATGGAACAGACCGTCCTTGGGCTTATACTTCTGGAATGCCATTACCCAGCCTACCAGCGGGATATAGCAGAAAATGATAACATAGATTATAAACGGTACTGACATAAGGAGAAGGACCTTCTGGTTCTTCACCTTTTTGATAAATGGGGAGTCCTTTTTGCCCATTCCAGGATACCTCCGTCTAAATTAATTGCGACTGCACATCCGGAACGCCGAAGCGCCCCGGATGCCGCCGCATCATCTTACGTTATTATACTCTTTCGGAAGCTTATCAGCCTTTGCCTTCTGCAACATCGATTCTTCTCTGGATCTCTGCGTTGATAGCATCGAGGAATACGGGGATATCGCATCTGTCGTTGTAAACGCCGAGATATTCTTCCCATGCAGCCTCGAAGTCGTCAGCCATGCAGACCTTCGGGAGGTATTCATGCTTAACTTCTGCCATATTTACCCATACAACGCCCCAAGGAGTATCAGTTGTGAAGTTGTTGGAATAAGACCACATAGGATACCAGGGAGCATTTGTGCCGGACTTGTTGAGGAACTGAACGTATGTCTGCTTGCCGTAAGCGTCGAAGCACTTCTTAACGGGTTCAGAGAGGGAATCATAGAATTCCTTCGGCTGATAGTTAGGAGCAGCAGCGTTGATGCCGTCGTGATCCATACCGCCGTAGTTCGGGAAGTAGCTGTAAGAGCAGAGGTTTGCGTTGATGTAAGCCTGGTCGTTAGCGTTTGCTCTCATCTCATCTGTACGATAGAAGAGACCGTCATCGCCTACGAGGTAATCCTGACCTTCGATACCCCAGTTACGTATTGTAAGGATCTCGGGAGAGAGGAGGTCGTCGATGAACTTCATAGCAGCGGGGATATCATCGCAGCTGTTTGTGATGGAGATACCGTTGGAAACGTCGAGAGCAGCGTCGCTGTGATAGTGCTCTTCGATGCCCTTGTCGATAACGATACCGAGAGGAATGTATGTGCAGTCATCAAGACCCTGCTGCTTGATGGAGAGCTCAGCATTCTGGAAATCCCAGTACTGATCGACCATACCGCATACACGGCCTGTCGAGAGCTTGGAGATGTATGTATCGTAGTTCATTGTGAAGGTCTCGGGGTCAACAGTACCCTTCTTGTACTCTTCATTGAGCTTCTGGAAGTATCTCTTTGCTGTGGGAGTTGTGTTGTAGTCGATAGCCTGATGTGTTTCTCTGTCAACTATAACGCATCCGTCGTTAGGATAACCGTCGAGGAAGAAAGGAGCGTTCTCAAGGCAGAAATATCTCCAGTCATCGCAGAGGATCTCATAGCCGATATTCGGTGTGCCGTCTTCCATTGTGGGGTTAGCCTCGAGGAAGCGGTCGATAACGTCGAAATATTCATCGAGTGTGGTTATCTCGGGATAGCCTGCCCACTCAAGTACTCTTACCTGGATCCAGAATGCCTCATCGTTGTGGACTGTATTTGTATCATACATCCAGCGGTTGCCGAACTGAGGAATGAGATAGATGTGGCCGTCCTCACTTCTGATGGAGTTCCACTGTTCCTCGCTCCAGAAGGACTTGAGGTTCGGATAGTCATCCCAGTATTCATCTATTGCAACGAGGTCGCCGGCATCTATCATCTGCTGTGTACCTGTGGAAGCTGTGATGAAGTCAGGATATTCACCGCCGGCGATCATAACGCCGATAGCCTCGTCAGCTGTCTGACCGGTGAGCCATGTGTCCTTGCATCTTGCGCCGATCTTGGAAGCGATGAGTTCCTGTGCAACGTTGCCGTCATCGATCTCATTGCCGGGTACAGCGTGGAAAGCTGTGAACTGCTTGATCTCACCGGAAGCAGCGGGAGCAGCATCTCCGCCGTCAGCGGGAGCTTCAGTATCAGCGGGCTTATCTGCATTGCCTGCATCTGCGTTCCCTGCATCCGAATTGCCTGCGTCAGCCTTAGCGCCGTCGTCAGCCTTTGCAGCTGTTGTAGCAGCGGGAGTATCTCCGCCGCCTGAGCCTGAGCCTGTGTCGCCGCAGCCTGCCATGCCAGCCATCATAAGAACTGCTACTGACAGAGCGGCAATTGATTTGATCTTTTTCATTGTTTACCCTCCATTATGAATTAAAAATTGATTTAGGATTGTCAATACTAATTCACCTGAATTTCTTCCTATTGTTATAATATCATTAAAATTTTGTTTTGTAAATAGCAATAAACAATCATAGCAAAAATTGAAAAAAAGCCCCACTCTTTTAGCAAATTTTGATAATTACGTGATAATTGGGTAAAAGTGCACTAAATTACAAATAATTTACAACAAAAATATTCAAAAAATATCCTGCATTTCGACGAATAAAGCCAAACCGACGGAAAGTATTAGCATTCCCCTTTGTTATAATCCACACATTTTTTTCAATTTTTCCTTGAGATCTTTTTTTCTCCTAAAGATCTTTCCCCTACCCCCAAAAAGACACCCTCCCGATACCCGTCGGGAGGGTGTCTTTTTTATTGACCATTTTATGCGGCAGCGGGCCGTCCGCTCACCATTTCGGCGGAACAGCGGGACAGAAGCTCTCACGCTTTATCGTGCGCAGCTCCACATAGCACCCGCATTTCCCGCACATACCGTTCGCGAGGTGATCGCACCCCGCGCATATATCCAGCCTGCGCCGCGCCGTTTCTTCATCGGCGCGCTTCTCCGCGGGATAGGACGCGATGTATTCCTTCAATGAACGGATATACTCGTTCTCGTCCATATCCCCGAGGAGACATCTCCTGCATATCTTCAAGCTGTTTCGATGACTGCGGAGACAACGCTGCACGGCGGCAGTCTGAACGATACTGTTCCGTTCACAGTGATATCGCAGTCGGTCGGCTTTACGTTTTCCTTGTTGTCAAAGCTGTTGAAGCTGTGCACCTCCGCTGTGAGGAGCCGTCCGCACGCACCCTTGATATCTGCATACGGGATGACGCACTCAACTTCAAGTTCCTCGGTGAGCGAAGCATTCGAGGCGGTTATCACGATGTTTCCTTCCTCATTCACCGATGCGGAATATGAGAGCATCTCGACATCGTTCTCCTTTACGCTGTCCGCGCAGGAATAGACGAGTTCGTTCTCCATGTGCGGAACATACATATCAAATACATGATAGGTCGGTGTCTTGACCATTTCCGCTCCCTCGGTGAGTATCAGCGACTGGAGCACGTTCACCATCTGCGCGATGTTCGCCATGACCACCCTGCCGGAATGCCTGTTGAATATGTTCAGGTTTATCGAAGCCACTATCGCATCTCTCATAGTATTCTGCTGATAGAGGAACCCGGGATTGGTGCCCGGCTCAACATCGTACCAGCAGCCCCACTCATCGACGATAAGGCCGATCTTGTGCTCGGGGTCGCGGCGGGACATCACTTCCTCATGTGCGGTGAGCGCATGATCTATCCAGCGTGTGCTCTTTATGGTCTTGTAGTATTCGTCATTGTCGAACTCGGTCGAGCTGCCCTTGTGATCCCAGTTGCCGGTGGGAACGGTATAGTAATGGAAGGATATCGCCTTGCAGGTATTGGGATTTATCGCGGACATCAGCTTGTCCGTCCAGTCGAGCCAGTTGTCTCCGCCGCCGCCCGGACCGCAGGCTATCTTGTAGAGCTCGTTTCCGCTGTAATTGCGGCAGAAGGTCTGATAGCGGAGATACTCATCTGCATAGTAATCGGGGCGCATATTTCCGCCGCAGCCCCAGTTCTCGTTGCCTATGCCGAGATATTTCAGCTTCCAGGGCTTTTCCCTGCCGTTCTTCTTGCGGAGGTCTGCCATAGGAGAAATGCCGTCAAAGGTCATATACTCCACCCACTCGGAAAGCTCCTGCACGGTGCCGCTGCCGACATTTCCGGAGATATACGGCTCTGCGCCTACCAGCTCGCAGAAGCGCATGAATTCGTGCGTTCCGAAACTGTTGTCCTCGGTGACGCCGCCCCAGTTGGTATTCACCATTTTCTTTCTGGTGGATTTTTCGCCTATGCCGTCCTTCCAGTGATATTCATCGGCAAAGCATCCGCCCGGCCAGCGGATGACCGGAACCTTTATCGCTTTCAGAGCCTCGATTATGTCGTTGCGTATGCCGTCGGTGTTGGGTATCGGTGAATCCTCACCGACATATATCCCCTCATAGATGCATCTTCCGAGGTGTTCGGTGAAGTGTCCGTAGATCTCCTTGTTGATGTGACTTAGCCTGTCGCGTGGGTTTACCAGCATTTTTACCTGTTTCATTAGGTACCTCCTTGTAATTTGGATTTTTATGATACAAGACCTTACTCAATACAGGGAAATCAATTTCCCGAAAAGCAGAGACAAGATTTGAGATGTAAGACGATAGCCGCCGTTTCAGAGCTATTTCTTACATCTTACCTCTTACTTCTATAAAAGAGCGAGGTCTTTTTCATTTACCTTTCCGTCGCCGTTGATGTCACATTCCTTATCATATCCGCCGTGTACCATATTGATGTAAATGCGGAAGATCATAAGCGTTCTGTTCGTTATGCCTATCCCCATAGGGCAGTTCTCATCAGGGCATTTCCCCGACGCCGTGAGCAGATGATAGTACCCCTCATCTGCGGGAAGCTTTCCTCTGCCGATGAAATCTGCGGGCGTGCTGCCCTGCGGGATATGGATATGAGTGACTTCAGTTGCGCGTTTATCATTGATATATTCTCCGGACATATCAAAAGCATATTTTCCGATCTCGTCGGGTACTCCGAGGAATGTTACGCTGTCAAGACTGTAACAGTTGTGAAAGGCATCAGCGCCGATCTTTTCAAGTTCCGCAGGAAATTCGACCGATCTGAGAGAAACGCATTTCCAGAAGGCATAATCGTCTATCTGTGTAACACTGTCCGGAATAATGATATTTTCAAGGGATTCGCAGTGGGCAAATGTCTCTTCCCGTATTCGGGTCATCTTCTCCGGAAGAACGACTGTTTTAAGATCTTTACAGTCTCTGAAAACGCCCTCGCCAAGATATGTCACACTGTCGGGAATGATTATCTTCTCAAGAGAATTACAATATTCAAATGCCCATAGATCTATCGATTCAAGTCCGTCCGGAAAAGATATATCATGCAAAGAACAACCGTTGAAAGTATGACATCCTATCTCCTTCAGGCTGTCCGGCAGCACTGCCGATTCAAGCGCGGTACAGCAGGAGAAAGCGGAATCACCGAGATAGGTCACGCCCTCTCCGACAACGACCCTGCGGATATCCGCTAAGTATTTCTCCCACGGCACAGGGTCGGAATATCCGGTTTCGGGTCTGAAACCGCCGACCGTATAGAAATCATCAATTTTCCCCGTTCCGCTAATCGTGAGAACGCCCTCGCTGTCAAGCTCCCATGCGACATTATCGCCGCATTTCCCGCTGTCTTTGATATCCGCCGCAGAAGCGCTCACCGTGAACATTTCACCGAGCAATTTCCCTGAGGGAAGTGCCGCAGTCATTCCTGATGCAAGCACCGCCGCCGTCAGCGATGCCAATAATTTACAGGAATTTCTTTTCATATATCCTCTCATGCAAACATCTTCTCGCCGAATTTCCTTGCGTATTCGCTCCAGAACTTCATATCGTGTATGCCCTCGCTCTCGACGTAGGTGTGCTCCACGCCTATGCCTTCAAGGAACCTGTGGAAGGCGCGGTTCTCCTCGATGAGGAAATCCTCGGTGCCGCACGCCATGAGTATCTCGGGTATCTTCTTCCCGCCGTCCTTCAGTTCCTTTACGAGCACCTCGGGATTGTTCCTGCTTTCCTCGACCTTGTCGAGGTCGCCGAAGCATTCGCGGTAGTATTCCGCATTTGCGACAGCATCGGTCGCACCGGGCTTCATGCCGGCGATATTATGCACTATCAGCGCTGACGAGAGCGCGGCAGTCTTTCCATATACATCGGGATATGCGAACGCAGTGTGCAGTGCTCCGAAGCCGCCCATCGACAAGCCCATTATATATGTATCGTCCGGAGTACGTGCCAGCCCGAAGGTATCGCGCAGATATCCGATAAGCTCCCCGCCGAGGAACGATGCGAAGCGGTGCCCCGTGGAAAGCCCGTCCAGCCAGAACGAATTCTCACCGTTCGGCGTTACCACCGCAAAATTATACTTGTCCGATACGTCCTGCGGCATCCAGTTGTCGCCGCAGCCGGTATATCCGTGCAGGAGGATCAGCGTTTTCATGGAAGATATCTTCCTGCGCTCCTCTTCCCCGCGGATATCGTTCGGGATATACAGTCCGAATTCGACATCTCTCACCAGACATTCCGAATAGTATCTCACTTTTATGTGTGCCATAGCTTTGTCCTCCTGATAATATATAGTATAGATATGTACGGCAAATTTTCCGCGGAGCATATTACTTCGGCAATTAAATATCTATAATATGTATAACACATTTTCCGGTAGATACAGCTTTATGTCATATTTGTT
>CAMVPV010000007.1 GCA_947169455.1 uncultured Clostridia bacterium
CGAACTTCTGCTCGACAGCCGCGTGAAGGTGCACACCTTCATCGCAGACGGATATACTATCCTGCCGATGCCGTCGTTCCGCCCGGGACTGCTGCGCAGCATCTATATCAAGGGCTATTCCGCAGTGATCTGTTCCATGCTCACAAAGCATCAGGCACTGCTCGCAAAGCTGCTCGGCAGAACGGAAAGCTCGGTGAGAGAGTCTCTATATACAGATGTGAGCAGACAGTCGATAATAAACAGCGTTGAAAGCGAGATAGGCTACCGCTATAAATTTGAAAGCTTCAACCTTACCGACTCGTTCATATTCCACGGCTCCGCAGAAATGTCAGCGGCGCGGAAGGTACATAAGCTGAAAGCGAAAGGGATACGCTTCCGCCACAAGATATTCCGTGATACGGGCCATGCGGAGCTTATCCACGGTGACCCGCGCTATCTGCTTAAATACATCGGCAAGGCGTACTCCCTCGGAAACAATAAAGAATGAAACGGATATTTCTGCTCATCGGCGGAAAAATATCTGTATAGATCACACGCACAGGAAAGGACATCGACATCATGCCAAAGAAAATAAAGTACAGACCGCCGCGCCACCGTTCTATGGTGAAACGGCCGTACAAAACGAAGCTGCACACCTCGATAAACGTCGAGCGCGCCGAGAGGATACTTAAAAGGATACTCGCAGTGGGAGCGCTCGGTGTACTGATCTTTGTCGGGTACAGCATCGCCCGCCCGATCATCAATTTCTTCACCGAAAAGAAGAACGCTCCCCCGCCCGAGACCGAGACTGCATGGACTCCCCCGCCCGAGACGACCGTGACCACCGAGAAACAGACAACGGTCACTACGGCGGCAAAGGCGCAGGAGCAGAAGGATATCCTGCCCGAGGACAAGACCAATATCATGGCGTATGCGCTCACGGTGGGCAGCTACGATGACACCGATGCACTTAAGGAAGAACTGACTATAATCAAGGACAGCGGCTTCAATACGGTCGTGATGACGATGAAGGACGAGAACGGCTACTTCTACTACAACACCGTTTCGCCCTATGCCGATATGACCGACAGCGGGAATATCCGCTCAGAGCTGACCGCGAAGGAGCTTGCGGATATATTCAAGGAATGCGGACTCATACCTGCGGCGAAAATAAGCGTTCTCAAGGACAGTGCATATTACGGCGCAGAATCGGGGATGTCCTATCAGACCGAGAGCGGCGGGATATGGACGGACAAGGCGGGAAAGCCGTGGCTCTCTCCGTACAGCCACCAGACCGCCGATTATGTAACGCAGATAACATCGGAGCTTGCAGAGGCGGGCTTCCGCTACATAATCTGCTCGGATATCGCTTACCCCGAGCTTGAAAAGGACGATTACTCCTCGATAGGCGAGGCGCTCGCATTCGGAGACAGATACACCGCGCTCGTGAAGATATTCAACACCGCTTACGATACAGCGGCGGCGCAGGGTTCCGAGGTGATAATACAGATAAATTCAAGGGATGCTGTCGGCAGATCTGCGGAGGTATTCCGTCCGGACGAGCTGAAATGCAGGCGCGTCGCGCTGATGTGCGACGATGACAATATGCGCGATATCTCTATGACCGACCCCGCATGGGGCGGCATGAGGGTGATACCCTGCTACGCAGGCGGCGACCCCGAAACTGCTCTCCATGTATTCATCGACAACGGTTTCCGCGAGAGCGTGATCTATTAGCGATCAGACATCAGAATAAAAATGCAAGAAGCAAGATCGAAAAAGCCTTTGCGGATGACCTTTCATCTTGCCTCTTGCCTCTTATCCGGTGCTCAAAGGAATTTCTTCAGCCGGTCTATATACTCCTGCTCTTTTTTCAGCACCGACCTTGCCTGCGCCGCCGAAGCGGACGATATCCCGTTCTGTGAGTTCAGCACACGGTTAAGCTCGATGATGCCCATGTTCGTGCCCTGTATCATCATCTCTGCTATGTGCGAGCTGCCCGCATCCTTTGCGAGGCTGACGGCAATGCCCGCCTTACTCATGAGAGAAGGCAAAGCGGGTACCGGTTCCGGCGTGAGCCTGTTCCTCGTCAGCTGTGAAACTGCGGCATTGCGCTCATTGTGATAGCTTCTCAGCTGACGCGAAAGCTCTGCGCGCAGAGCCTTGTTCCTGACCTTTGGCATGACCTGCCTTATCGCCGACGCACCCATGACGGCATTTTTATAGACCGAATTCTGTATCACGGACTGTTCCGTAATGATCTCTCCTTCCGGCTTATTTATGGGACCGTAAAGGTGTCCATACCGTTATGATTTGCCGCATTGCGAAAAATATTCCCATAAAACATAAAATTACACAGGAGGTATTATATATGACAGACAGAGCGGAAAAAGCGGTGGAACTCAAACTGCACGGACGGTGCAACTGCTGTCAGGCGGTGCTGCTGTCCTTCTCGGATATGCTCGATGCTCCCGATGATCTACTGATGAAAGCGGGTGCCTGCTTCGGGTGCGGGATGGGCGCGTTCGATGCGACCTGCGGCGCGCTCTGCGGCGCACAGATGATACTCGGAATGAAAAAATATTCCGGAAAGCCCCTGCTTGCCGATGCAAAGGCACTTCACGCAGGATGCGGCAGCACATACTGCGATGAGCTGAAAGGGCTCGGCACCGGAAAAATGCTCTGCTCCTGCGAGGACTGCGTGAGAAATGCCGTCCGGCTGACGGAGACTGCACTGCTGTGACAGGCGGGAACTGATACACACAGGGAGATATGATGAGATATGTTCGTAAACGGCATAGTTGTCCAGAAATATTCCGATAATCCCTACAAAGGGATAGACGGCAGCGGATTCAGCGAAAAAACGGCTCAGAACTGGTTCCTGAACTATGAAGAGGATCTGGCTGACAGCTTCGGAGCATATTATGATGAGAATATCGGCATGACCTATTGGGATCTGAGCAGCCGTTCCCGGGTAGCTGCCTGTAACGATATGGATCACATATACAAATATGTCAGGGAAGCAGAAAAGCGAAATATAAGATACAGGCTGCTGCTGTGTGAAACAGACATACCGTCCCCGAGGTTTGACAGTACCGGTCTCAAAAAGATATTCTTAGGGTATGACTATGCATATGCCGGGGGTGACAATTATTCGGCTGTGTATAATGAGATCCCGTTCGTATTTCCTCAGTTTCAACTGAACCGATACGGGCTCTTCCGGACGCGGGAGGAGATCGGAGAATACCTTGCCGCAAGAGAACGATTCAAGCAGACCCACCCTCCGCTCACGCTGGAAGAAGGAGATTTTGCCGTCTTCAGACTTCACGAGATATTTCTCTGAAAGCTGCCTGACCTGACGGATCAACGAACAATGATATTACTTCGGCAATTATTTATCGATAAAATCAAATATAACATAAAGCTGTATCTATCGGAAAATGTTTTATGTTTATTATAGATATTTAATTGCCGAAGTAATATATCCCCCGGAGCGATATGAAAACCGCCCCGGGGCGTTTTCATATATATGACCGAAAAAAGTCATACCTGCCGCATATGATATGTACTTATATATATTTTGTCAACAAAAAAAGGCATGAATTGCACAAAAAAAATTTGCAAAAGCACTTGCAATAATAAGAAAATTGTAGTATAATAGACTATATGACATATTTCATGTATGGGCATACACTACAAGATAACTAACAGGAGGTTGGTGCTATGAATGAAAAAAACCTGATACCGTTCAACGGAACGGCTGCTCAGGAAGATGAACTCAAAAAGGTCATCGCAGAACACCGCGACCAGAAGGGCGGGCTCATGCCTATCCTTCAGAAGGCACAGGGCATTTACGGCTATCTGCCCATTGAGGTGCAGACAATGATCGCAGAGGGACTCGGCATATCTCTCTCTGAGGTTTACGGAGTCGCTACGTTCTACTCACAGTTCTCCCTTACTCCGAAGGGCGAACACCGTATCAGCGTCTGTCTCGGAACAGCCTGCTATGTAAAGGGCTCGGACAAGATACTTGAAGCTGTTGAAAACCGTCTCGGCATAAAGTCGGGCGAATGTACTCCCGACGGAAAATTCTCAATAGATTCCTGCCGCTGCGTAGGCGCCTGCGGACTTGCTCCCGTAATGCTCGTGGATGAGGACGTTTACGGCAAGGTAACTCCCGACCAGGTAGATGGTATCATAGATTCCTACCTTGCGGAAAAAGGAGGTAATTAAGAGATGACTATTGAACAGCTGAACAAGATAAAGGCTGAACACGAAGACCTTATAAAAGTCAGAAAGATCGTTGCCGAGGAAGGTGCCAAGCTCGCTGAAAAGACCGGCTACAGAAAGCAGGTACTCGTATGCGGAAGTACAGGCTGTACCTCCTCCGGAAGCAAGAAAGTCCTCGAAGCTCTCGAAAGCGAACTCAAAAAGCAGGGTCTTGAAGATGAGATCCTCGTAGTAAGGACAGGCTGCTTCGGTCTCTGCGCACTCGGTCCTATCATGATCGTTTATCCCGAGGGCACTTTCTATGCACAGGCTACTCCCGAGGGCGTAGTCCGCATCGTTGATGAGCACCTCAAGAACGGCAACGTCGTAAAGGATCTCCTCTACAAGGAAACCGTACATACCGACGGTTCCATAATCTCTCTCTCCGAGACTGACTTCTACAAGAAGCAGGTCAGAATAGCACTCAGGAACTGCGGCGTCATCGAACCCGAAAATATCGCCGAATATATCGCAACAGACGGCTATCAGGCTCTCTATAAAGCCCTTACCTCCATGTCCCGCGATGACGTTATCAAGGAACTCATCGATTCCGGACTGCGCGGAAGAGGCGGCGGCGGATTCCCCACCGGCAAGAAGTGGATGTTCGCCAAGGCTTCCGAGGGCGATGTCAAGTATGTATGCTGCAACGCCGACGAGGGCGACCCGGGCGCATTCATGGACAGATCCATACTTGAGGGCGACCCCCACGCTATCATCGAGGCAATGACGATCGCCGGCTATACCATCGGCGCTCAGCAGGGCTACGTATATGTCCGCGCTGAATATCCCGTTGCCGTTGACCGCCTCACTATCGCACTCAATCAGGCAAGAGAGTACGGTCTGCTCGGAAAGAACATCTTCGGCACCGACTTCAGCTTCGATATAGATATCCGCCTCGGCGCAGGCGCATTCGTATGCGGTGAGGAAACCGCCCTCATGACCTCTATCGAGGGTCACCGCGGCGAGCCCAGACCCCGTCCTCCGTTCCCGGCTGTCAAGGGTCTTTTCGGCAAGCCCACAGTACTCAACAACGTTGAGACATACTCCAATATCCCGCAGATCATCCGCAAAGGCGCTGCATGGTACGCTTCAATGGGTACCGAGACCTCCAAGGGCACAAAGGTATTCGCTCTCGGCGGAAAGATCACAAATGTCGGACTCGTTGAGATCCCCATGGGCACAACGCTCCGCGAGATCATCGAAGAGATCGGCGGCGGCATCCCCAACGGCAAGAAGTTCAAGGCTGCACAGACAGGCGGACCTTCCGGCGGATGCATCCCCGCTGAGCATATAGATACTCCTATCGATTACGAGAGCCTCTCCGCACTCGGCTCCATGATGGGCTCCGGCGGACTTATCGTAATGGACGAGGATACCTGTATGGTCGATATCGCTAAGTTCTACCTCAACTTCACCGTTGATGAGAGCTGCGGCAAATGTACTCCCTGCCGCGTAGGTACAAAGAGACTCCTCCAGTACCTCGAGAAGATAACTTCCGGCAAGGGCGAGCCCGATGACCTCGAAAAGATCGAAGAGCTCGCAAATCACATGAAGTCCTCCTCTCTCTGCGCACTCGGTCAGTCTGCTCCCAACCCGATACTCTCCACCATCAAGGCGTTCAAGGACGAGTACATCGAGCACATTGAGAACAAGCACTGCCCCGCAGGCGTCTGCAAGGATCTGCTCCAGTACGAGATCATCGCCGACAAGTGCAAGGGATGCACGCTCTGCGCACGCAACTGCCCTGTCAAGGCTATCTCCGGTACTGTAAAGCAGCCTCATGTCATCGACCAGTCGAAGTGCGTCAAGTGCGGACTCTGCCAGCAGAACTGCAAGTTCGGCGCAATAATCAAGAAGTAAGGGAGGAACCAGCTAATGGCAACAGAAATGATAAATCTCAAGGTGAATGGGATACCTGTGTCTGTTCCGGCAGGCTCTACCGTTATCGAGGCAGCCAAGGCAGCCAATGTGGAGATCCCCTCACTTTGTTACCTCAAGGATATCAACTGCATCGGTGCCTGCCGCGTCTGTGTAGTTGAGATAAAGGGTGCAAGAGGTCTCGTGGCTTCCTGCACATATCCCGTAAACGAAGGCATGGAGGTATTCACAAATACCCCCAAGGTACGCGCTTCCCGCAAGACAACTCTCGAACTCATCCTTTCCAGCCACAAGAAGAAGTGCCTCTCCTGCGACCGCAGCACAAACTGCGAACTCCAGAAGCTCGCTGTTGAGTACGGCGTTGATGAAGACCGCTTCCCCAGCGACGACAGAGGATATGAGATAGACGACAGCTCCGCTTACATAGTACGCGACAACAACAAGTGCATCCAGTGTATGCGCTGCGTTGCTGCCTGCTCCAAGGTACAGAGCGTAAGCTGCATCGGCGCTATCAGACGCGGATACAATGTTCACGTCGGCTGCGCATTCGATAAGAAGCTCGGCGATTCGCCCTGCGTAGGCTGCGGTCAGTGCATCGTTGCCTGCCCCGTAGGCGCTCTCACCGAAAAGAGCCAGACCAAGGAAGTATGGAACGCTATCGCAGACCCCGACAAGAAGGTCGTATTCTTTACTGCTCCTTCTGTACGTGCTACACTCGGCGAAGCATTCGGTATGCCCGTAGGCACCAATGTTGAGGGCAAGATGGTAGCTGCTATCAGAAGACTCGGCCCCGATAAGGTATTCAACATGGACGTTACCGCCGACCTCACCATCATGGAAGAGGCTAACGAGCTTATCGACCGCATAAAGAACGGCAAGACTCTCCCGATGTTCACATCCTGCTGCCCCGGCTGGATCAAGTTCTGTGAGCATTATTATCCCGACTTCCTGCCGCATCTCTCCTCCTGCAAATCCCCGCAGCAGATGTTCGGCGCAGTTCTCAAGAGCTACTACTGCGAGAAGAACGGCATAGATCCCAAGAACCTCTTCGTTGTCAGCGTTATCCCCTGCACATCCAAGAAGTTCGAGGTAACACGTCCCGAGCAGAGATCCCAGGATTTCGACGATGTCGATGTAGCACTCACAACACGCGAGCTCGCTAAGATGATCAAGGAAGCAGGTATCGACTTCACTGCCCTTGCAGATGAAAAGTTCGATGATCCCTTCGAGACAGCATCGGGCGGCGGCGCTATCTTCGGCGCAACAGGCGGCGTTATGGAGGCGGCTCTCAGAACTGCTGCCAATATCCTCGACGGTTCCTCCCAGGCGCTTGAATTCAAGGAAGTCCGCGGCACACAGGGCGTCAAGGAAGCCACCTACACAGTCGGCGGCGTTGATGTAAAGGTAGCTGTTGTTTCCGGTCTTGCAAACGCAAGACAGATCATTGAAGCTATCAACAAGGGCGAGAAGGATTACCAGTTCGTAGAGGTAATGGCTTGTCCCGGCGGATGCATCAACGGCGGCGGTCAGCCTCATCAGCCCGATTCCGTCCGCAACAATGTCGATCTCAAGTCTATCAGGGCAAAGGCTCTGTACGACCTCGACAGCTCTATGGAACTCAGAAAGTCTCATGAGAGCCCCGTTATGAAGCTCCTCTATGATGATTACTTCGAGGCTCCGGGCAAGGAGAAGTCGCACAAGCTGCTCCACACCACCTACGTTAAGAGAAGCTCTTTCTGATCCGCATCACGATCAGCAATGAATAACGATCCCGCGTCTGTTTTTCAGGCAGACGCGGGATTTTTTTTCGGTACCTGACGGATAAGATCACGCCGAACTTGACTTTTCGTTAAAAATATGATAATATAAAAACATATTTCAGATAACAGGTGATCCGATGGCACTTATATCGTTCGTATTCATTATATTATTCATATTATTGGCAGCTGTACTGCTGGGTATGCTCACAGGCGGGGTGATACTCATAGTTGTGGGCGGCATAAAGCTGCGTGCCCACAAACGGAACGGCGAACCGCTCGTGCCCGCGGTGATATCGCTGGTGCTCGGAATACTGATAGCGCTGGTGCCGCTCACCGTCGCAGGATTGATAATAGCCGGTATTATCGAGACGGCTTTCTTCTGAACCGGAAGGGGGAAACATCTATGGCATTTATGGGTATGATATTCATCATTCTGTTCGGTATGCTCGCCGGCGGAGTGATACTCATCATCGTGGGCGGCGTTAAGCTGCGTAATCACAAGCGGAACGGCGACCCTCTCGCACCCGCTGTGATATCGTTTGTGCTCGGAACGCTGATAACGCTGGTGCCGCTCACCTTTGTTGCACTGGTTATCAAGTCGGCTTTGCCCTGAACCGGAAGGGGGAAACATCTATGGCATTTATGGGTATGTTCATCATATTTATTGTGATAGCAGGCATCATACTGTTCGGTATGCTGGTCGGCGGTGTGATACTTCTGGTCGTGGGCGGCGTCAAGCTGCGTGCTCACAAACGGAACGGCGAGCCCCTCGCACCCGCTGTGATATCCTTTGTACTTGGCGCGATGATAACGCTGGTGCCGCTCTCCGTCGCAGGACTGCTGATATTCGGCGGCGTTTCAAATTTCATAAAAATGGAAGCGGAGAGAAGTACTTACAGCAGTTTTATCGACAAGTGGAAAAACCCGGACGAAAAATTCATCACAGACACAGGCGCCATGAAAGACTGCTTCATTCCCCTTCTGCAAGCCGCTGACACCGGCGATCCGGAAGAACTGAAAAAGCTCTTCGCCGAAAGCGAACAGAGCGTTATCCTCGACAACGAGATAAAGGTATTTCTGAACGAATACCCCAAGGGGCTGTCACTGTCGGAAAACACGCATACCTACTCCGGCGGCAGCGGCAGGAAGAACGGTTCTGAACATTTCACCGCATACGCAGATGCCGAGCTGAACGGAGAATACTATTACATAAACATTTACGCCTGTTTCCGCGATGAAGAACACCCTGAGAATGTCGGAATAAAACGCTTCACCGTCCGCTCGCAGACGGCAGAGGCGATACACCGCGATAAGTCATGGCACAGCAACGGCAGCTATGATACGGGATACAAGCACATTTTCTGCAAAACCATCACCCCCGAGGGGATAGATTCCTGCCGCGCCGAAACAGAGCCCTATATCTATCACGATACAGGACGGGTACTCACATTTGAGGAGGTGCAGGAAGCCGTGCGCACGATACACAGCTTCGATTCCTTCACGGAAAAATACGGTGAGCCGAATGTTTCATACGGAGACGGCTGGAAAAACTACTATGACCTCGAACCGGACGGCGGCAAACGGCGCTATCTTTGTATCTATCATCACGATGACAAACCGCTCTCCCCTGATGATTTTATGGTCTGCGGCACCGAACGCGACCTGTATATATTTTTTGATGAGAACGGGAATATCAAGGAAAAGAAATAATTATGACTGAGATATCATTTTTTGCAGGTGAATTGCTATTCACTGTGATATGGCTGATCGTCCGCACTGCGGTATGCATAAAGGAAAAGCATTTCGATATAAAACGCGAAGCCTTGCATATGCTGATGTACATCAACCTCGCTGTGATAATACGGTTCATATTCTACCCGTTCGATACGATAGACGGAAAGGTGCAGCCGCTGATCTTCGAGCCGGACAGGATGTTCCCGCTGCGGGTAAATCTCGTTCCGCTCGTTCACATCACAGAATACGGCTCCACGCGCGATGCCGTGATAAATATCGCAGGAAATGCCGGGATGTTCGTTCCGAGCGGGATCATCATACCGATACTTTACAAGGATATTGATACCGTCGGCAAAGTGACCGCTGCGGGAGCGCTGATATCGCTGTGCATCGAGATCATACAGCTGCCCTTTGCTGTGAGGGCGTCCGATGTCGATGATATCATAATGAACACCGCAGGCTGTTTTCTGGGCGCTCTGATCTATTTCCTCGTGAAAAGGGTATCGGCAAAAAAGCATAATGCATGATGCCTCTGTAAGGCAGACGCCGCAGGATTCTTTTCCGGAGCAAGCTCATCTATCCGCATTTGTTCCCGATCATTTCAATATAACTCAGCATTTTCGGACAGCCATTCCGCCACACCGTCCTCGTCATTCGAGCGTATGATGCCGGTCGCTGTCCTTTTCAGTTCTTCATGTGCATTGCTTACGGCATATCCCTCATCGGCAGCCTCAAACATATCGATATCGTTTTTGCCGTCGCCGAAAGCTACTATCCTGTCACAGCCGAGCATCCTTTTCAGCTGCATCGCCGCATTCGCCTTTGATGCGGATAGCGGCAGCATTTCCAGCCACTGGTCGCCGGTATAGAAATCCCTCTGATATACACAGTGATATTTTTCCTTGAATTCTTCATACATCGGAAGGAGCTTTTCAGGCTCTCCGATACAGGATATGTAGAAAATGTCCCCGCGTTTCAGTTCTTCGGGCGTTTCCACACTATTTGTTCGGATATCCCCTTTGCGGCTGTCCACGAAATCCTGCTCGCCGCGCGTGAGAAGTTCCGGTATGAATGAAAATTTTTCCTTTCCGTCAATGAAAGCATACACTATCGGATATATCCCCTCACCGAACAGGCGGTCGAGCAGACCATATACTGTATCGTCAAAATAATTGGACAGCAGTATCTCTTCGGTCACGTTGTCGATTATGAAAGTTCCGTTATATATGATAAGCGGTATCCTTGCGTCAAGCCCTTTCGTCACTTTTTTCGCGGTGATGAACGAACGCGCCGTCGCATAGGAAAACAGCATCCCCTTGCTGACGAAATCATTGATCGTGCGGGCAGTATTCTCCGACAGCTTTTCGCTGCTGCGCAGCAGCGTTCCGTCAAGATCTGAAACATATAATGTCTTCATTGTGACCTATCCCCCATTTTGTAATACTATACCGGAAACATTGATGCATTCACGATATTTCCCTTTACAGGGAACTTTGTTTTTCAACCCGTATGGTATCCTGTATCTTTTTGCAGCATTCTTCTGTATGCTTCATCAGAAACTCCCCGTGTCCGTAACCCTCCATGATCTCCTCATGACAGTTTTGCAGATACCGCTTCAGCTCCTTATGTGATTTCAGAGCATAGGGTTCCTTGCTGCCGCACCATAGAAATACCCTTGTCCTGCTGCGGGATATTTCGGGACGGGTGCGGTAGGTATAGTTCTCAAGGAAATTACGCTTCAGCGATTCGTCCGAACACCCCATATAAAGCGAGTCCATCATTCCGAGGTCCTCTTCCTTAAGCCCCATTAGCTTCATCATGAGCAGGATAAGCGGCGGAAATTTGCCCGTGTTCTTGAATTTCAGAAACATTTTATAAGTGATCCTGCCCGCTGTTTTCCCCTGATGGGCAACATAGCAGCCGTCCATGATAGCGGTATCTATGACGATATTGTTGCGGGTGAGCAGTTCGGTAAGCATAAGCCCGCCCTGTGAAGCGCCGTAAGCACCGCATACCCTGCCGGAATGATCAGCCTGGATATACTCCTCTATCTGCCGTGCCTGATCGGCAAATGATGTAAAATCGCGGCTGCCGTCGAAAGCTGTTTTCCAGAGAACCCAGCAGTTCATATTCACTGTGCCAGTCCTGCATCATCCCATGCAGGAGCAGCAGTGCGGGCGCATCCTTATTTCCGTATTCATTGAATAACATACGATATCCTTTCTCCGAAAACAAGATCGGGCACAGCCGAAAGCCATGCCCGTAAAAGTCATATATACAGACTTCATGCATAGCCTGCGGCGGATATTGATGCCGTAAAAGTTACACATGAGTCTCGCAAATTAAAACACGCCGGACCATTCGGTCGGTATGTCGGCGTTGTTCCTCCGGAAAGAGCCTGCTACTCCCTCATATACATGAATTATAATATATTTTTTTCGATTTGTCAATATTTTTTTACACAGATACAGACCAAACGCATGAGTTACAATTATATTGCAAAATCGGTATATCAAATCTTTTTTTGTAACCGAAATGCAGCAGTTAGAAGGGGACGCCCTCTATCGCAGGGCGTCCC
>CAMVPV010000008.1 GCA_947169455.1 uncultured Clostridia bacterium
CTCGCCGCCGTCCGCAGACGGCGGAATTCCTATACAAAGAGCTCCGCAAGGGGGGGAGGAAAACAACGTTCCGAAGGAACGTTATAGTCCGCCTGTGGACTGTTTTCCGTAGGGACGGGACGTGGTCAACAGTATCTTTGATACTGTTGACCAGCGATAGAGGGCGTCCCCCCTATCCCACAATCCTTAAGTTGTGGATAGTGATTTTCAGATCGGTAATGCGCAGTCCGGAAGAATAGATCGGTAATAACATATTCTTTTGCATTCCCGGATGATCGGTCTTTTCATTTTCAAGTGTATAAAAAATACCTGCTGTCATCCATGAACGACAGCGGGTATTTTTTAACATATAAAACGCCGGCAGAACTCAGAACAGCCGCACGGCGTCTGTGCGCGAGGCGATGTTCAGTTTTTTGTAGCTGTGATAGAGCAGCTTTGAAACAGTGGCATCCGCGATGCCGAGACGCTCTGCTATCGCAGGAGTCGATCGACCCTTGGCTGCATGGTATAAAACGATATATTCGCGCTTTGTGAGCTGCGGAAGATTCAGACCGTAACCGACAAGGGCTTCATCGTTTTCGCATACGGTAAATCCTATGCGTTCCGGGTCATTCGTTATCGGCGCAGCAAACATCGTAACGCCGTCCTTTCCGCCATATACGAACGACATCCTTCTGCCGGTCTCCCGTACTGTCTCCGCCGATGAGAGTATGAACGGCAATGTTATCTCGCGTCGTTCGAGCATCGCACCGAGGTAAGCTGTCATTCCGCACAGCACCGGCGTTCCGCCGGTCACAGTTTCCGTGCCCGAGGCAGTGACCAATGCCATGTTATACGGTCCGCCTGCGTTCAGCGGTGTATAGAAAGAGATCGCCAGCCGCCTGTCTCCGAGCGGAACAGCGGAGATATGCACTGCGCGGCGTCCCTTTTTGGAAACGGGAGAGCATACCGAGCAGAGATCTGCCGGGCGGCAGCTTTCGATCACACTGTGCAATACCTCATCAGGAGAGATGTTTTCGATGTTGCGCACAAGAAATCTCGATACGTCGGGAATGGTGCGGATGCTCCCGAAAAGTCCGGAAAGCTTTCTGCTGAAATGTTCCGCATACAGGATATCTCCCTTTTCGGCAGCTATGATCGTTCCGACGTTATTCTCTCTGCGTCCGCTGCCGAGATCCCAGCTGCCGTCCGGCTGCGCCGAGCTTATCAGAAGATCGCTGCCGCAGACAGATGCGGTATCCTTCCGGATCACGCCGCAGTGATAAAGCTTCGGAAGTGAAGCGCTGCCGCCGAGTATCCTGCACAGAGCGTGCAGTTTTTCTGCGTGGTCGTGTTCCGTTCCGCCGAAGATATCCGCCGAGGTCTTTCCGAGGTCTTCTATCGTTTTTCCCGTGAGACACAGGTATGCATGGTCGGGGTCGGCGAAGACAAGTCCTTTTTCGGTGATATCAAACGTGCAGCGGGCTGTCTCGGTCTCGTCGAATGATCTTTCAAGTATATCATTTGTCTGTATCATTTTCTGTCCTTTATTCGAGCCGCCAGTCTATCGGCGCGATACCGTTGCTTTTCAGAAATTCGTTGCATTTTATGAAGTGCCCGCACCCGAAAAATCCATTGTATGCGGACAGCGGGCTCGGGTGAGCGGCAGTCAGTACAAGGTGATGCCTGTTGGTGATGAGCCGCTGTTTTGCTTTGGCGTTGCCGCCCCACAGCAGGAATACCATAGGCTTTTCACGCTCATTCAGCTTTTCGATAACGTGGTCGGTGAATATCTCCCAGCCCATACCGCGGTGGGAGTTCGCCTGTCCGCGGCGCACGGTGAGCACGGTATTCAGCAGGAGCACACCGTTTTCCGCCCAGCGCGTGAGCTGTCCGTGGCTGCACGGCGGTATGCCGAGCTCATCCTGTATCTCCTTGTAGATATTCTTCAGCGAGGGCGGCGCGGGAGTACCTTTCAGCACCGAGAAGCAGAGCCCGTGAGCCTGTCCCGGTTCGTGATATGGGTCCTGTACGAGTATCACCGCCTTGACGCTGCTGTACGGTGTAGTCTTCATCGCATTGAAAATATCATACATATCCGGGTATATCTGCTGCGTGGAGTATTCCTTTTTGAGGAACCCGCGCAGCTTCAGGTAATAATCCTGTTCAAATTCGCCCTTCATTACCTCGTCCCAGTCATTGCCGAAATCAACCATTTTTCCGTTCCTTTCCGATGCGGCGTGAGTACCGTTGTATTCACTGTTCCGTTAGGATCTGCTTCAATACGCCGACCGTCAGCCGTATATCTGCTTTGCTGCATCGACAGTGGCTTTCGCATCCTTTGCGTAGAAATCCGCGCCTATCTTTTCGGCGTATTCGGGGGTGAGCACCGCACCGCCCACAACTACCTTGCAGTTGACGTTATTGCTGCGCAGGAGCTTTATGGTGTCCTCCATGGAACCGAGCGTCGTCGTCATAAGTGCACTAAGTCCCACGAGCCGCACGTCGTTTTCTATCGCCGCATCCACGACGAGCTGCGGGTCAACATCACGCCCGAGGTCTATCACGTCATATCCGTAATTTTCGAGCAGCACCTTTACGATGTTCTTTCCGATGTCATGGATATCTCCCTTTACGGTGGCGAGCACTATCTTTCCCTTTGCGGCAGATCCACCGTTTTCTGCGGACAGCTTCTTCTTTATCACTTCAAATGCCGCCTGAGAAGCCTCGGCTGCAAGTATCAGTTGCGGCAGGAACAGCTTTCCCTTCTCAAATTCCGCACCGACCTTGTCAAGCGCAGGTATGAGTATTTTGTCGATGATATCCATCGCGCTCTCTGTTTTCAGAAGCTCCTCGGTCGCGGCGGCGGAATCTGCTTTCAGTCCCTTGATGACCGACTGTCCGAGGTCGGGCGCTCCGCTCTGCGCAGCTGCTGCGGGCGCAGAAGTCACGCCGCTGTACGCATTTATGAATTCTGCGGCGTTCTTGTCGATGTTCATCAGCAGCTTGTATGATCTGACCGCACCTGTCATCGAAGCAACGTTCGGGTTCATTATCGGCAGGTCGAGCCCGTTCACGAGACACATCTGAAGAAAGTTGCAGTTCACGAGCTCGCGGTTGGGCAGTCCGAATGAGATATTCGACACGCCGAGCACCGTGTGCAGCCCGAGTTCAGTCTTTACGCGGTGCAGAGCCTTCACTGTCTCCATTACGCCCGCCTGTTCCGCTGATGCGGTCAGCGTGAGGCAGTCGATGAAGATATCTTCCCTGCGTATCCCTATCGCAAGCGCGCGCTCCATTATCTTCTGTGCGATAGCAAAGCGCCCCTCCGCGGTCTTGGGTATCCCGCCCTCATCGAGCGTCAGTCCCACTACAGCCGCGCCGTACTTCTTCACGAGCGGGAGCACGGTGGAGAGTGATTTTTCCTCGCCGTTCACCGAATTGACGATAGGCTTTCCGGAATATACCCGCAATGCGCCTTCGAGCACCTCGGGTATGGTGGAATCTATCTGCAGCGGCAGCGAGGATATGCCCTGTATCGCCTTTATTGCGCGCAGCATCATGGCTTTTTCGTCGATGCCGGGCAGACCGACGTTAACATCAAGTATATCCGCGCCGGCTTCGGTCTGTTCTATCGCCTGCTTGAGGATATAATCTATATCGCCGCGCATCAGTGCTTCCTTGAACAGCTTCTTGCCGGTGGGGTTTATCCTTTCTCCGATTATGCGCGGCTGATCTATAATAACGGTATTTCCGGGCGTGCACACCGCGGAGGGTATATCGTTGTGCTTTGCGGCGAATTTCATTTCCGAGAGGCACTTCACAAGCTCGCGTATGTAGTCGGGGTCGGTGCCGCAGCAGCCTCCGAATATCTTCACTCCGAGCGGAACGAGCTTTGCAGCGCTTTCGGCAAAGTCACGCGGGGTGACGTTGTAGCCGCCTGTTTCGGGGTCAGGCAGACCGGCGTTCGGCTTTACCACGACGGGGATATTAGTCCACGAGGTTATCTTTTCGATGACCGGATACAGCTCCTCCGGACCGAGAGAGCAGTTTGCACCGAGAGCGTCTGCGCCGAGCCCTTCGAGCATCAGCGCCATTGATTCCACAGCGCAGCCCGTGAAGGTGCGCAGATTCTGTTCAAAGGTCATCGTCGTGATGACGGGCAGTGAACTGTTTTCCTTTGCGGCGAGCAAGGCGGCTTTTGTCTCGGAAAGGTCAGTCATCGTTTCGATGACTATGAGGTCGGCGCCGGCCTCCGCACCGAGAACGACTTCCTCCCTGAAGATATCGTATGCTTCCTCAAAGGAAAGGCTTCCCGCAGGTTCGAGCAGCTGTCCGATGGGACCTATATCGAGCGCTGCGTAAGCCTTATCTCCCGCCGCCGACTTTGCGATACTTATCGCGGCGGGGATTATATCCGCAGGGGTAAAGCCGTGGCTTTCGAGCTTGAGGCGGTTCGCGCCGAAGGTGTTCGCATATACTATCATCGAGCCCGCATCGATATAGCTTTCGTGGATCTTGCGTATCGAATCGGGATCGTCAAGGTTGAGGCGTTCGGGGATATCACCGAGCTTCAATCCGAGCTTCTGGATCATAGTCCCCATTCCGCCGTCAAGAATGACGAATTCGTTGTCTTCGAGCAGTTTCTTAAAGTTCACAGCGCAGACCTCTCTTTCTGTAGGCGCAGTTATTATTCATTTTGCAGCAGGCACACCCGCGTTTGCGGGCAGGCAGAGGTTCATCCGATATCCCGCACAGCGCGGAAACGGATTTCATCGGGTTCATCAGTCCCGAGGCATTGAGCGTGATGCCCGCGCTCCTTGCGGAATCCACCGCACCGAGAAGTACCTTCTGGAAGGAAAGCGGCAGATCGCCGTAGCCGGGGGAAAATCTCCATGTCAGGTATTTCCCGGGGTACTTACCGATGAGCATTTCATCGAACGCAGCGCATACCTGTTCGGCGGCGGCGCTCGCGAAGGCATCGGTGATAACGGCAGCCGCCATATCGGTCACCTGCAGCCGTCGTATCAGCGCATCTGCGGCAGAGCCTATCGTCGCACACATCATCACCGCATGGGTGCAGTTTTCAAGGAAAGCGGCAAGGTCGCGGCTTTCGATGGGAGAGCTCATATTCGGAAGGAACACCTTTCCGTCTGAGATATCCCCTATCTCAAAAATGCGGTAGGAGTACTTCGGTTCGATGCAGGCGAGCAGTTCCCTTTCGCATCTGTCGAGCAGGGGAGTGACCGTCTCGTCCGGGGCATTGCCGCCGATGGTGAACTCCGCTTTTTCGGTGCCTTCACGAAGGACACCGTGGAATATGCCCGGAAAGCCCACGGCTTAAGTCCGATCGCGACGGCGGCGCTCGGTCTTGGTCCCGGTGACCTGATGAACGACCTCCCCGCGGTCCAGCTTATCAATGACGATCCTTTCCATACATCACAGCAGCGAGGATATGCTTTCGCTTATCTTGCGCGCAACATAGGGGTTGTTCATCGTGTAGAGGTGTATCCCATCTACGCCGTTGGATATAAGATCGACTATCTGATCGACCGCATATGCTATGCCTGCGTCGCGCAGTGCGTCGGGATTGTTCTCGTACCTCTGCATCATCTTGGTGAATTTCGAGGGCAGGCTCGCGCCGCACAGTGAGACCATGCGTTCGATCTGCTTCTTGTTCACTACGGGCATTATACCTGCTTCTATTGGAACGTTTATATCGGCGATGCGCGCCTTTTCGATAAAGCTGTAGAAAAGCGAATTATCGAAGAAAAGCTGGCTCATCAGGTGCTCCGCACCGGCATTTATCTTCTTTTTGAGATTGTGGATATCCCTCACGATATTTTCGGCTTCAAGATGCCCTTCGGGGTAGCAGGCGCCGCTTATGCCGATATCCTTGCCGCCGTTTTCGCGTATGAAGGTTATCAGCTCGGAGGCATAGCGGAAATCTCCGGGCGGAACAGAGCCCGCGGGTATGTCTCCGCGCAGCGCGAGGATATTGTCGATGCCCTTCGCCCTGAATTCGGCGAGGTTGCGCAGAACGTCCATGCGTGTGCTGTTAACGCAGGTGAGGTGCGCCGCAGAGAGCACACCGGCTTCATTCTTTATATATGAAGCTATATCGGAGGTCACGGTGCCTGCATCGCTGCCGCCGGCGCCGTAGGTAACGCTGATGAAATCGGGGTTCAGCAGTTTCAGTTCATTTATTGTGTTGTATATCGTATCGACGGGACTTGTCTTTTTCGGCGGGAAAACTTCAAACGAGAAGACCGTCCTGCCTTTGCCGAAAAGTTCGCAAATTTTCATCTGGGATCATCCTTATTGATAATTGATTTTATCTGACCTGTCCGTACAGCAGACTGTTATTGCTCCGACAGGAAATATACGGAGTTCAATAATATATATTTATATATCGGTAAAGTCAGATCATATTATCGCCGAAGCGATAAGTTCTCTTTTCAGACGGGCGGCGGGCAGCCCGACGATATTGTTGTAATCGCCCTTTATCTCCTTCACGAGCATACCGCCGAGACCCTGTATCCCGTAGGCGCCTGCCTTGTCACGGGGCTCGCCCGAGCGCACATAATCGTCGATCTCCGCCGGTGTCAGCGGGTAGAATTCCACCTCGGATATCTGCGAGAACAATTTTTCTTCGGTATCTCCGTTTTCGCCGCGCATCATGATGCATACGCCGGTTATGACCCTGTGCCGCCTGCCCGACAATTCTGCGAGCATACGCGCGGCGTCGGCGTCATCGGCGGGCTTGCCCATGATCTCATTGCCGAGCACGACCACGGTATCGCAGCCGATCACTGCGCTGTCTGGGTTATCCCTGAATACTGCGGCAGCTTTCAGCCGCGCAAGGTAAGCCGGAGCCTTTTCAGCGGTGATATCGTCGGGGAGAGTCTCATCTGCGTCAGAGGGTATTATTTCAAAATCGTCCGTTACGAGGGACATGAGTTCTTTTCTCCGCGGTGAAGCGGAAGCGAGGATCAAACGCATTATAAAAACACCTGTTTCATGAAAAAAAGGACTGCACTGCACAGAGCCTGTTCATTATTATAACAGGCTCTATGCGCAGTCCCGTATTTTGTTATGTCAGCCCATGCTTCTGAGATATTTTGCGGAGAAGCCGGGTGTTATGGAAACATCCTCAGTGGCTTCGCCTATTGCGGAGAATTTCCATTCGCCGTTCTTCTGATATATCTCGCCGAACGCCATGGTCGTCTTTCCGGCAAATTTCGAGTTGTCCGAGAGAGTATAGCGGCAGATCTCCTTGCGGGAATCCCTGTCCTCTATGCGGACGAACGCATTCTTGACCTTGTCGAAGCTCTGCTTGCGCTTGTCTCCGAGGTAAATGCATACGCCGAGAAGGATATGGGTATATTCGGCGGGCAGCTTGTCCAGGTCGATAAGGATCTGCTCGTCGTCTCCCTCGCCCTCACCGGTGAGGTTATCACCTGTGTGGCGCACCGCATTGGAAGGGTGCGTGAGATTTGCAAAATACACAACGTCCTTCAGGCTGGACATTTTACCGTCCTCGCCGCAGACGAAAGCAAATGCATCAAGGTCAAAGGACTGGAGCTTCAGCAGGGGAAGATCCCATCCGAGACCGACCAGCAGATGTCTGAGTGAGCCTCCGCTTTCCTTTGAAAGGCTTATCTTCTGTCCTTTTACTAAACTAATTGCCATATCGCATCATACTCCGAATTCATCAGCTTGTGGAAGCGCCGGCAGCGTACGGATTGAGCGCGCCGAGCATACCATAGACCTTTATGGTGGGTGCGAGCCATACCTGACCCGTTCCGCGGTAAACATTCACAAGACCTTCTCCGCTGACTGCCGAGCCGAGGAGAGACTTTGCACTTCTTTCAACGGTGAAGTTGATGGAAGCCGTTCTGAGTACGGCAAAGCTGCCATCTACCTTGAGGGTATCGTTTTCGAGCTCGATGATATCTATCTCGTCCATGGGAACAGCGCATTCGAGCACCACGAGACCGGGTCCCTTTATGGACATCTGGAACACGCCCTCTCCGCCTGCGACCGCAGCGGAGATGTTCTTCTGCATAACTGCGGAAACATTGACGCTTCCCTGTGCTGCATAGAACATACCCTTATCGACTACGACCTCCTCGCCGGGAGCAAGCTCGAGCGTGAGGAAGTGCCTGAACGAGGGTTCGAGAACTACCATACCTGTTCCGCGGTATTCAGGCTGGGCAACAGCCTCGCCGGTAGCCATTCCGGTGAACATCCTGCCGAGGACATTGCCGGCGGTAACTCCGGACACCATTTCAAGATTTCCGCGGAAGTAGCTCATGGCGCCGGGTTCGACCTTGACGCTGTCGTTATTGAGATATACAGCGACCTGTCTTGCGCGGATATTCTGCTTGTTCATGAAGTACATGGTCTGTGCCTGATAGATAGAGGACGCGCCGAGCAGCTGCTCATATTCGAGAACGTCGATCTTGCAGGTCTTGTTTTCGCTTGAGTCGATCACGCGGATATTCTTGCGTGAACCCTGTGCATTATAATTCATTGATGCTCCTCCCGCTTATCAGCCTGCATTCAGACCGTAGTTAGCGCAGAGAGCAGCAAGACCGCCGGAGAAGCCGTTTCCGATAGCGTTGAACTTCCATTCAGCGCCGTTTCTGTAAAGCTCACCGACAACGATAGCTGTTTCGATGGAGAAATCTTCGCTGAGGTCATATCTGATGAGCTCAGTGCCGCTCGCCTCATCAATGATGCGGATATATGCGTTGGATACCTGACCGAAGTTCTGACCGCGCTTGTCCGCATCGTAGATAGTAACGGTGAAGTCTATCTTATCTACATTTGCGGGTACCTTGCCGAGATCGACCTTGATCTGTTCATCATCGCCGTCGCCTGCGCCGGTGAGGTTGTCGCCGAGGCTCTGAACAGAACCGCTGGCATGAGTCTGATTGCCGTAGAATATGAAATCCTGATCGGAACCTGCCTTGCCGTCCGCACCGATGAGGAACGCCGAAGCGTCGAGGTCAAAATCGAAGCCTCCGTCATACTTGTTTACGTCCCATCCGAGACCTACGAGGATATTGTTAAGTCCGGGATTTGTTTTTGTGAGATCGATCTTCTGACCCTTCTGCAAGCTGATAGCCATAATGAAAACTTCCTTTCGTTTCTGGATTATTCCGCTTATATCACAGCGGCGATATTTTTGTGAACGGAGTGAGCCGTCCTAACAAAATTATTATAACATACGCATATTATAATGTCAATAATTTTAACAAAAAATTACATGATTCTAATTGCATTTTAATACAGGCAGACAATTAACCGCACATAAAAAGCCCGCAGGCGTTCATACGAACGTCTGCGGGCGGTGCTGCTTTTCAGCTTTCCTGGCGGGAGAGCCATATATATGCGATATCGAGCGCTTCATACAGGCTGCTCTTTTCGCTCTGCTTCACGATAGCAGCCACAGGGTTTTCCTCGTCGGTCTTCATCTGATAGATGCGTATCTTGCTTGCAACATCTATGGAGCCCATTTTTGTCTTTTCGGCTATCTGCATCATGATGACGGTCTTGTCATACATATTGCCGAAGTAGATCTCATCGCCCTTGCGGACGAGCGGATAACCCTTATAGGTAAAAAAGTCGTTTTTCTTTTCTGCTGCGGCTTCACTCACTGCTATTCCTCCTTTGGTCTGACTCACACTTTGCCTTACGATAATATATTATAACATTTTATCCTAAAAAATGCAAGTGTTTTGTCATAAAATGAATTATTTTGTCTGTGAGGGCTTTCCGGAAAGTATATATATAATATCACACCGGAACGGAATATATCGTCGAAACACCGGGGCTCCGATCACCAGTTGCCGATGACCTCTCCGCCCGTCTCCATGCTTTTCAGATTCTGTATCAGCCTGTCAACGTAGGTCGTGCGGCAGCGGAAGCTCATTCTTCCGTTCAGACGCACTGCCGTCATCCTGTCCTTGTCGGGAATGAATTCTATCACATCGTCGCCCAGCGCCTTGCTGTTCACCTTTATGGTTATCCTCGGCGGTGTGTCGGTGTCGGTGATGTATAGTTCCTCGGCGGGCGCGCGCAGGATGAACTGGTAGAACGATTTGAACAGGTCGGTATCCTCATAGGGCTTGCCGTCGAGCTTTACAGAGAAATCGTCCTTGTCGCCGCTGAGGTCAAAATGCCGGTTCACGCCGTCCGTTTCGATGTCAAGGCTGTCAACCGAGTAGATGTAGTTGGTGGCTATCATGCTCACGGTGATGTCGAGCGGCATAACTGTCACCCACGGAACATCTTCCTTGTTGAAGGTGTACACCACGTTCTCAAAATCATGTACGAGCCCGTAATATCCCGTCAGGTTGCCGTCCTCATCCTTTATGGCGTTACCGATATCGAGTATCAGCTCGCCGGCGACTATATCGAAATCCACGGTCGCGGCGGGTTCCTTCAGTCCGAATTCCTCAAGCTGCTTTTCATCGGGGCTGAGCGCTGCAACGCCCGAAGCGGTGATCGAATAGATCTTTTCAAGGAAATCCTTGCTCGCATCGGGATTGAGGTTCAGCGTAACAGGCTCGGTCATTATGTGTGTGGAGGAATTTCCCGTGATTATGTCGGGGTCGTCCTGGCGCGGGTCATATTCCACACGGATATCGTAGTCGATATCGGGGCGGGAAACAGTTATCGCGTTTATCCTCGATGCCTCAATTCCGTCGTCCGGGTCGGTGTCTGCGGGGACGCCGTAGATCAGCTTGTGTATGAAATCGGTGTCCTCGGAGAGCAGCGGGATCACGGCGTCATCGTCGGCGGTATAGACGGTCTTTTCACCGTTCAGCGTGATATAATACTCACCGCCGGAGGGTATCTCGCTGCCCACCGCTATGATCATTTCCGAGCCGGAAAAGTGTATGTCCGCAGTGACCTGCGGCTCTGCGAGCCCATATATCGAAAGATCGTCCGGGGCTTCGTTCACGGTCTGCAGCGCAGTCAGCGAAGCACAGCTGTTCACGGTAGATTCGAGTGCGCTCCTGCTGAGGGGGTACTTTTCCATGCCCTCTACCGTCCACTGACCTTCTGCGTACTTTACGAGCTTCAGTGTGCCGTCCGGCTTTTTCAGATCGACCGAAACTATATCGTCGGGGTTCTTGTCATAAAGCAGTTTTGATTCCTTCTGAGGAGCTGTTGTTTCCTGGACTTCCTCTTCTTCCTTTTCGGGCGCGGTCAGCATCAGGGCTGTCACTACACCGCCGAGAACGACGGCAGCCGAACAGCCTGCGACGATAGCTTTTGTCCTTGGCTTCATTACTTACTTCTCCTTCTGAGATATACACCGATACCTATCGCGGCTACCGTTACGGGGATTATCACCACGAAAACCGTGAAGCATTTCTTGTAGGTCTCCATGTTCATATCGAACGTTTCGGAGGTGAGATCCTTTGCCACTATGGTGATGCCCTCGGTCTTTCCTGTGAGAGTATTGAGCGCGGAAATGAAATAATCGCCGTTGTTGTAGTAGGAGGCGCCAGTGATATCGGCGCCGAGCATATCGGATCCGCCTACCGCGAGGATATTGCTGTAAACCATCTTGTTCTCGTCGTTGAAGATATACTTCCTGCCGACAGCCATCGTGTTCTGTGCGGCATAGTCGAGAGTAACGTCCTCACCGTTCTCGGCTGCGGTCTTTATCTCGTTCGTGAGTACGAACGCAGTATTTTCGGTAGTGATGAGGGGGATAGTCTTGCGGTTATCCTTGCGGTTCTTGCTCCCGGAGAAGATGAGGAACTGGTTCTTTTGGGACATGGTTCTCCCCATCGCCACAACCCTGTCTACGAAGTTTTGCAGGAACAGGCGGAT
>CAMVPV010000009.1 GCA_947169455.1 uncultured Clostridia bacterium
AAGTGAAGGTGTGCGGGCTCGGAGGATTCACATTCGGCGCTCACGCCGACCTTTGCGATGACCGTTCCCGCGTTGACGGTATCGCCCTTGCTTACGGCGATATCATCGCCCAGACCGAAGTAACAGCTCGTTATGCCGCCGCTGTGCTCTATCTCCACGCAGTTGCCCCACATGGTATCCCTATATACATCGGAAACGGTGCCTGCGGCTGCCGCACGGACGCTCTCGCCTATTTCCCCGGAAATATCAATGCCGTCATGAGTTTTCCACACGTTGAGCGTTTCCGACTTCACAAGCTCACCGTTCGAGAACGGAACGATTATCTCTCCGTCAAGCGGGCGCACGATCATCCCGGAATTGTCCGCGGCTGCCGTTGTTTCAGCGGGAACTCTGCCGCTTTCCGGAGAGGTTTTCTCATCGGCTGCGACAGCGGCACCGTCACCGCCGGTATTGTCCGCATATACCTCCTCGGCTTCGCGCGGCATCAGATCATGCGCGGGGATATTCCCCTCGGGAACATCGTTCTTCACGGCATTCACCTCCGCTGCCTTTTCGGCTGCGGGCGGTTCTGCGGCATCTGATGTACCTGTGATCTGCTTTTTCTCTGCGGCAAGCTGAGTTTTGTTGTAGCTGTATATCCCGGCTGCCGCCGACACAGCGAGACAGAAGCAGAGAACAGCCGCCGTTCCTCTGCCGGACAGTTTCAGAGATTTGAAGATATCCTTGTTCATAGTATAAAACCTTCCTTTTCAAATTCGGTGTTTCGGGTTTTCCCTGCTGCTATTATTGACCGGCGAATGAAATTTATACCTGTTATACATTTTTTTATCTTTATTTACGGTCATTTGTATGCTGTTCTGTTGTTGATGATATACAAAAGCCGCCTTCGATTTTGTGCAGATATACAAAGTCTCTTATAAAGCGAAAAATATTTCCTTTGTGGATTGTTTTATTTACAGAATGTGCTTGAAGCACAAAAATATTAAGACAAAGGAGTTTTCAACAATGAAAAGAGTACTTATTACATTGGCTGCTTTGATGATATGCTCGGTGCCCTTTGCAGCGTCCGCACAGACATACTCCTCGGACAGTTCCGCATCAGCGGTGAGCACGGCGGAGGTCTCCCCGAAAAAGTATTACAGAAACGGCGTTCTTATACAGAACAAGTGGCTGAAAAAGGGCTCAAAGTATTTCTACATAAAAGACGAGGGAGTTATCCAGACAGGCTGGGTATCCGTAAATGGCAGCTGGTACTACATAGACGCCGAAAACGGCAGGCTTACAGGTATGCAGACCATTGACGGCAGGCTTTATGATCTTCAGGACAGCGGCAAATGGGACGGCAGATATCTCCATCCGGACGGAACGCCGTATCCCGATTTGTATAAAAAGCTTTGCGATGAGATATTGCTGCACCCGGAGGACTACGGCGGGATATGCTATGAATCCGGAATGTTTGTTATACTGTCTCTGGGCGACCGGACGGAAGATATGGTCGATGAGATAGTCCCCGGTGCGAACGGGATAATATTCAGGGAATGCAAATATTCTCTCGCAGAGCTGGATCAGAGAAAAGACAGGATCGCCAAAGATCTGAAAGGTAAATGGTATTCCTACTGGACGGACCAGAAGTCCAATACTATCGTTTTCGGTGTTGCCGAAAAATACTATGATGAGGTCATGGCGTATATTGAGGAAAACGGGTATTCCGGACTGGTAAGTGCAGTTATAGAGAATGAGATCATAGAGGAGGAACGTATCACAGAGGAATGACATCTGTTTACTTGACTATACTGCGTCGATCTATTATAATTATCAATAGCAGATCATAAGTCGGTGATAATAATGCTGTATAAATTGATAATAACGGATACCGGACTATCCTATGACGGTCATTCAGAGGATTTCAATATCGGTATTTTTGAAACGGAAGCGGAAGCAATGAAGATCGCGGAATATTATCTGAAAAATATTGCGGGCTTCTGTGAATATTCCTGTACATACCGCATCGTTCCCAAAGAAGCTGATGGTATGCCGGTTAATGACCGGATATGGACAGTTCAGGGCTGGAACGTCAATGATGATCTTGATGAGACAGATATCATCGAGAGCCGCTGTTTCGTATCCGCAGAACAAGCCATAGCGGAGCTTGAAGCACTGAAGAAATTGCATAAGCGTGATGAATGGATCATCTCTTCCGATATTATAGGGAAAAAGCATTTTGAGGAAGGATTTTGCAGAATATGAGATGTATAGGATCATGATAGAAGCATCAAAAAGGACAGAGCTGTTCTTAACGGTGTATTTCGTGAGAACCGTCGGCTGACATAGAGAAAACTGCGCCTGTTCATCAGTATCGGACGCAGTTTTTTTGTTTATTTTCCGGAATGATATTGACATGATTAGTGTAATATGGTATAATATAACAAATCTCTAATATTGTGATTTGTTGATAATCACGATTTAATTATATTTTATAAGTGATATTATTACAATATCGTTAATTCCGGACATCCGATCATAAGGGGGAAAATTATATGGCATATTCGGCGGCAGCAGCATCGGACGATAGTTCCATACTGGCACTTATTGAAAATACACTTTCGGAAAGCGGGTTCAACATAATAAGTATGTCATCCGGCGGAGAACTGCTGAAACACGCCGAAAAATACAAGACCGACATTATTTTTCTTGATCTCAATATCTCCGATATGGACGGCTTTGAGGTGGTAAACCGCCTCAGTATGTCAATAAACGCCTCAGGCATCCCCGTTATGATCATTTCCGACAGCGATGACGCCGATCTTGAATCGATGGCTTTTGACGAGGGCGCTATCGATTTCATCGTAAAACCGTTCTCCGAGCAGGTATTTCTGCGCCGCGTGCCAAAGATAAGCGAGCTTATCGGCAACCAGTCCGATCTCGAAAAAAAGGTCAGCCGCATGAATGCCGAGATACTTTCTGAGCATCAGAAGAATGAGCGCCTTTCCATGCAGATAGTAAAAACGCTCGCAGGCACCATCGACGCAAAGGACAGCTTCACGAACGGTCATTCACTGCGCGTTGCGGAGTATTCCCGCGAGATAGCGCGCAGGGCAGGCTATAATGAAAAAAGACAGAACGAAATCTATATGATAGGTCTTCTGCATGACGTCGGAAAAATAGGCGTGCCGGACAGCGTCATCAACAAGCCCTCGCGCCTTACCGATGAGGAATTCGCCATAATCAAGCAGCACCCCGTGCTCGGGTACGAGATCCTTAAAAATATCACCGAAATGCCCAAGCTTGCGGCAGGCGCACGGTGGCATCATGAAAGATACGACGGAAAGGGATACCCCGACGGACTGATGGGGACGAATATCCCCGAAGAAGCGCGCGTTATAGCGGTCGCTGATGCTTACGACGCGATGTCCTCAAAGCGAAGCTTCCATAATATCAATGAGCAGGATTATGTCCTTGCCGAATTTCAGCGCGGAAAGGGAGTTCAGTTCGACCCCATTTTCGCGGACATCATGATAACCATGATGGAAGAGGACAAGGAATACCGCATGAAGGAGCAGGCTGTTGAAAGGGCAAAGAGCTCATCCGTTGAGATAGCCAACGATGACGAGGAGGTCAGGCAGAAGGGCGCAGCTCTGCTGCGTATGCTTGAAGCGTGCGGCATAAATACCGAGACCGGAATGAAGTACTGCATGAATGACATCAACAGCTATACCGAAATACTGAAGGAATTCACCGCCGATGCGGAAAGCAGGATAGACTTCCTGAAAAAGAGCTTTGCCTCCAAAAACTGGAAACAGTACAGCGTGTCGCTGCGCTCCCTCAAGGGTACCGCAAAAGCGCTCGGAGCAAAGGAAATATCCGATGCGGCTGCGCTCCTCGAAGCCTCGGTCAAGGCAGAGAACTACGATCTTGTCAGAACGATGCACGGCGACCTCATCGAGCAGTATTCGATGATAGCTGAAAATATCCTCGCTGTGACGATATATTTTACATGAAAAAACGGACGATACCGCATCGGTATCGTCCGTTGTCTGTTTTATGCATTATTTGCTGAGGTATTCGTGGATAGCCTTTGCAGCCTTCTTTCCTGCGCCCATTGCGGATATTACGGTAGCTGCGCCGGTAACGGCATCGCCGCCCGCATATACGCCCTCGCGCGAGGTAAGACCGCTCTCGTCCTTTGTGACGATACAGCCGCGGCGGTCAGTTTCAAGACCCTCGGTCGTATTCCTGATGAGCGGGTTCGGAGAAGTACCTATCGCCATGATAACGCAGTCAACATCTATAACGAATTCGGAATTTTCCTTGACCACAGGGCTCCTTCTGCCCGAAGCATCCGGTTCGCCGAGTTCCATTTCAACACACTTCATTCCGCACACAAACTTGTCCTCTCCGCCGAGAATTTCGGTGGGATTGGTCAGCAGACGGAAGATGATGCCCTCTTCCTTTGCGTGCTCGACTTCTTCCTTACGTGCGGGAAGCTCTTCCTCGCTGCGGCGGTAAACTATATATACTTCCTCCGCTCCGAGACGCTTTGCACAGCGCGCAGCATCCATAGCGACATTTCCGCCGCCCACAACAGCGACCTTTCTGCTGTTCTTTACCGGTGTGTCGCTGTCCGGCTTGTAGGCTTTCATGAGGTTCACTCTTGTCAGGAATTCGTTAGCGGAATAAACGCCCTTGAGGTTCTCACCGGGTATCCTCATGAAGCGGGGGAGCCCCGCGCCCGAACCGATGAATATAGCATCGAATCCCTTTTCACCGAGAAGTTCATCTACGGTCACGGTCTTTCCGATGACAATATTCGTTTCGATATCTACGCCCAGCGCCGTGAGGTTATCAACTTCCTTCTGAACGATCGACTTGGGAAGTCTGAACTCGGGTATGCCATATACCAGAACTCCGCCCGCAAGGTGGAGCGCCTCGAATACGGTAACGGAATAGCCCAGCCTTGCAAGGTCACCTGCGCAGGTCAGTCCCGAGGGGCCCGCACCGATGACTGCAACCTTCTTTCCGTTGGGAACGGGCTTTTCTATCGTTCCTGTAAAACCTGCATTGTGGCGGTCGGCGGCGAAGCGTTCAAGGCGTCCTATGCCGACAGGCTCGCCCTTGATGCCGCGTGCGCATTTGCCCTCGCACTGTCTTTCCTGCGGACAGACACGGCCGCATACGGCAGGCAGCGAGCTCGATGCGGATATGACATTATATGCGCCCTCGAAATCCTTCTCTGCTATCTTCTTTATGAACTGTGGTATCTGTATATTTACGGGGCAGCCCTCCACACAGGGACTGTTCTTGCAGCCGAGGCAGCGCTGTGCTTCATCCACGGCGGTATCCTCGGAATAGCCGAGAGCGACCTCGGAGAAATTCTTGTTTCTCACATCGGGCTCCTGCGAGGGCATGGGATTTTTCTTCATAGACATATTAGGCATTTCGTGTATCCTCCGTTAATCACGCATTTTTGAAGAGATTGCATACTTCCTCATGCTTTTTTCTCTCAAAGGGGCGGTACATCGTGCTTCTCTCCATCGCTTCATCGAAATCGACAAGATGTCCGTCGAAATCGGGGCCATCGACGCAGGCGAACTTTGTCTCGCCGCCCACGGTAAGGCGGCAGCCGCCGCACATCCCCGTGCCGTCGATCATTATCGGGTTCATCGATACTACGGTCTTTATGCCGTATTCCTTTGTCAGTTTGCATACGAACTTCATCATGATCAGCGGACCTATGGCGATGACTTCATCGTACTTTTCGCCGCCGTCGATAAGCTTTCTGAGTGCATCGGTGACGAGCCCCTTTTCTCCGCATGAGCCGTCATCGGACATGAGAACATATTTTGCGGAATTCGCGCGGAATTCATCCTCGAGGATAACGAGATCCTTACTGCGGAAACCTACTACCGAATGGACTTCACAGCCCTGTGCGGTAAGCTTCTTTGCTATCGGGAAAGCTATTGCACAGCCCACGCCGCCGCCTACGACAGCGACTTTCTTCAGTCCCTCAGTATGTGTAGCCGTTCCGAGCGGACCCACGAAATCATGTATGGTACCGCCCTCATCAAGGTGATTGAGTTTTTCCGTTGTTGCGCCGACTATCTGGAAGATGATCGTTACAGTACCCTTTTCGCGGTCGAAATCTGCGATGGTGAGGGGTATCCTTTCGCCGTCCGCATCGGTGCGGAGGATTATGAACTGACCCGGCTCTGCTTTTGCGGCAACGGCGGGAGCTTCGACCTCCATGAGAGTAACTGTCGGATTGAGTTCTTTTTTTCGTACTATCCTGTACATCATATCATTACCTTTCATAGTAACATATTTGCCGAGATACTTGCATCTGCTGCAAAGAATATACCGTGATGCCCGCCTCTGCACAGCGTTCCGGATACCGGCATCAGTCCGGAATACACGTTAATGAACGCAGGGGGACGCCCTGCGAAAGAGTGCGTCCCCCATTGGACATGGACCGACGGTCCCATAGGTACATTATAGCATATTACAGACGGATTACGCAATATAAAATTGGAATATATCATATATAAATTTATATGAAATTATTGTGCCGATGCACTGACAAATATTTGAAAATATGCTATAATAATATATGATATTATGCTCATTTGTTTATGTAAATAATATGTTAATTTTATATTAACTTTTGAATTTGATGAAAAATTCTGCCCCTCAGGATTGTTTATATAGTGAAGGGTAATTTATCCACTATATAATATCCGGCAGTCTATGCTCCGCTGCGGAGCAATAAAATCAGTACAGTGAGGTTTGCTATGAGATCCCGATCAGGTACCATCGGTGACGAATACATCCGCCGCGTACTGGAGACCTATTCCGCCTCGATAATACGGCTGTGCTATACCTACGTGAATGATCAGAGCGACGCAGAGGATATCGCACAGGAGGTCTTTCTCGAACTGATAAAACGGGGAGAGGAATTCACCGATCCGGAGTACGAAAAGGCATGGCTGCTGCGCACAGCCGTCAATAAATGCAAGAACGTGCTGCGGTCGGGACGGATAAGGAAAACAGTACCGCTGGAAGAACAATATGCCGAAAACGACAAGGACCTTGAAAGCGTCGGAAGCCCCGTTTTCAAGGCGGTCATGGATCTGCCCGAGAAATACAGGACGGTCATACACCTGTATTACGTCCACGGGTATTCCATAAAGGAAATTTCATACATCACGGGCAAAAACGCCGCAACTGTCGGAACGCGGCTCGCCCGTGGACGAGAGCTTCTGAAAAATATGCTGAAAGGAGATATTGACTTATGAACATCAACGATTATAAAGACGATATAAATAAGATAGTGCCTTCCGAGTCATTCATCTCCGAAACAGAAGCACTCATGAAGGCAGCACGCGACCGTCAGCTCATCGCGCCGCGCAGCATCACCGTCAGAAGGAACGTGCTCCGTTCTCTCGCGGCGGCAGCAGCGGTGCTCGTATGCGCAGCAGCGGTAAATCTGTACATCAGAAATATGAACACAGGCATAGTCGGCGGTGAAAAGTCCGCCGATACAGAAATCGACTCCGCAGCCTATGAGGATATCATATCGTCAGTCAATGCACCCGCAGCGGATGAAACGGCTGTATCCGGAAACATAGAAACAGATGCATCGGATATCACAGAGACAGCAGAAAAGGAAGAAACAGAAGAGATAGCGGAAATAGAAGAAACAGAGGAGATAGAAGAGATCATATCAACAGCAGAAACAGCAGATATCTCCGATGAAGTTCCGGAAACGGAAGATGTGCCCGTAACGACCGCAGCAGCCGTTGAGGAAATGCCGATCGCGGAAAGCGTGCCGGCGGAAACATCCGCTGAAAAGATCCCCGAGGAGACCGGTTCTACGGAGAGCATCATGCCAGCCGCCGAACCTCCCGCTGTTCCGCAGGAAGAAACAGAAGAATTATTATTTGAATATGAAGAGGACAGCAGCTATGATGCCGGGCTTTATACCGATGAAGAATTCATCGGCGGCAGCGATGTTTACGATCACACCGATGCTCTGAACGCCGGTGGTATCAACACAGGTGCGGGGCTCGGTGCGGGCGGTATGTATGACAGCGATGACGGCGGAGCTGCGGTGACCGAAGAAGAAGAATGTTTCGAGGAAGAGGCGGGTCAGTCAAACTACGGCGGCTACAGCTACGGATACGGCGGCTATGGCGGCACAGGCTGGACGGCATCTGTATCGAATACCTATTCGGCGTCCTACAATATGAATTCCACCGATATGGATATACTTTCCGCTAAGGATGAGGTATATGTACCCGACAGCATAGATATGCTCGATAAGGGCACATACTATATGAAGGTATCCTCCGGGAAGGAAAAGGCTGATATTTCCTCCGATGATGATCTCTCGCTGGACGGCGTTATCGGCTGTATCGACAATATAAGCTACAACAACAGCCCCGTTTATTCTGACAAGAAGACCGATATGGATGACTGCCGCGGGAAGATAGAGATCTGCTCCGCGCAGTCCGGCGGCGGAGATACCGTGATGTTTGAGGTCATGTACAACGATGAGTATATGGTCATCAACCGCTATGATAACGGCACGGTAAGCTCGGAAAGATATACCATATCCGAATCCGATGTGAAGAAAGCAGACAGTGTGCTCTCATCGTGCATACATTGACAAATTACTGTGACCTCGTGCTCCGGCGGTCTGTATGGCTGCCGGAGCATAATTTACAGAGAATTATACTTGTTTGGGGGAAGATCATAATGAAGAAATTGACCACATTCTCTTTTCTGGTACTGGTAATGATGCTTATATGCGGCATCAGCGTCAGCGCGGAGAATAATGCGAACAGCAGGATATACTACATAAATTCGTCTGATATGAACCGATTGTACAGTATGCGTCAGGACGGCTCGGATATAAAGAAATTAAGTGACAGGATAGCCTCAAATGCTTGGGAAAGCAGATCTTATATATACTTTACTGTAAGAGGGGCTGATTCTTTCCCCGCGCCTAACGGAAAGGAAGAGAGAGGTATATTCCGCATCAAAAAGGACGGCTCTGATGAAATAAATGTTATCAACGATTTTGAAGATTATACAGATGATCTTTTTGTCAGCGACAAATATGTTGCTTTTTGGAGTGAATTTCTCGACGAGCCTCGCCTGATTATTTATGATAAGGCTCATTTTGAAAATTATTCTTCACATGGTCATTATTATTATAATTATGTAGAAATTAATAAGGATCAATTTAAGAATTTTGATATTTGCGGCATTTCCGGTGATAATATATTATTATGCGATAAATCGAAAAAAAACTATTACAGATCAGCAATCAAATATACTCCCGATAACAGTTTAGAAAAGCCTGTACAAATCAAAAAGCTGCCTGAAATAACGCAAAATAAGCTCGAAGTTTTATCCACAGATCATTACTGCGAAAAGGGGCTGAAATGGAAAGAGATCAATGGTGCGGAAAGCTATACAGTATCAAGATTAAATGAAAAGACAGGTAAATACAAAAAGCTCGCGCAGACTTCCGATACAAGCATACGGCTCGATGTGCTGACGAATGATCTTGATGCCGAGTATAAGGTTACAGCATCGTTAAACGGACGCAATAAAGCTGCAAAGCTCGTTGATTTTGAAAATAATGAGAAATATCTCGGCGAAAGCGGTACGCAAGTTGTGTATAAAGGAAAACTCTATGCTTGTATGGAATTTGATCCTTGGTCTGAACAAAGAGATTGTTTATATGTATATGATTTCATAAACAAAGACCCCGCCATTCTTTATGAAGGTCATGTTAAAATGATATTTATACAAGATGATACAATATTTTATCTTTGTGGTAGTGGTTTGTTTTCAATGGATATCGACGGTAAAAATATAAAGAAACTGTTTAATAAAGATGATATTGAAGGAACTATTGTCAGGAATATCTTTTTTACCGATAAAAGCATCTATATAATAGGTGAGGAGGATATTTATGATGAATATTGCGGAGACAGCATTTTCCGTTATGACAGAAAAAAGCAGAGCATTTCGACCGTTTACAGCGGCGAAATGGGTTGTCGTGAATATTTTAATTTTATATCATTCCAGAATGACAGAATTATCTTTTCCTATGGTAACGGCAAGATAGCAAGTATAAACAATAACGGCGAACGTAAGTTTATCTCGGACGGCTTTACAAGAAATTATTACAAGGTCGTCAACGATAAAATATATTATTTTGACAACGGTCTTTGCAGGGTCAATATCGATGGAAGCGGTTTTGAAAGACTTTGTTCTGAGATAAATATTCCAGACCTTGATTATTTTATCTGCAATGACAAGCTGTATTATAAAAAATCGAAGAAGCTTTATTCCGGTGAATATGCTCTGTATTGCTGTGATCTTAATGGGAGCAATGATACATTTCTGTTGGGTGAGGTCTATAACTTTTTTGTATCTGACGATACGTTATATTATACTACTTCACGTTATTCCGACTGGTATAAAAAAGATCTGAAAATAGCTCTTCAGGCATAAGTGCGGCTCAGAAGCAGAATAAAATACCGGCGTTATGCGGAAAATCTCAGATCAGAATTTATAGAGTCCGGTCCGCCCGTATTTATTCCACGGTCAGCTGTCACTTCGGAAAAATATGATCCCCTCAGTTATGATTTCTGAGGGGATATCTTATTTTATATTCATTGCTTATTTATCCCGAACAGCAGCCGGTATCTCAATCTGCTTCTGCGAACAAGACCGCGGAGAGACTCATTTATATTCTCCGCCGAAGTGACCTCCTCCTCGGTCATTTCCCTGTCGGAATACAGCGCTGCTTCATATACCGGGATAAATCCGAGCAGCTCCTTGATATCCAGCCTGTCCGACCCGGTTATCCTGTCCGAAAACTCAGACAGCGTCTCGCCGTCTTCCATGCGAAATCCGAGAAAGCCGAGGAAGCGGAGATTCTGCTGTGTGAGATACCGCAGCTTGCTTTTCCTGTCCATCCGCCTGTATCTGCTGTGGGAAAGCATACGGCTGATGAAATAGAACAGCAGAAGAAATCCCGCAACTGCCAGCGAAGGTATTATTATTATCATCGGGTCGAAAGACTTCTTTTCCTCTTCGGAAGTTTCCGGCTCAGCTACGCTCTCCTCATGCACGGGTGCTATCGGCGGGACATACATCTCACTGTTGAACTCGTATGCATCCTTTCCTCTTGCTGTCCAGCCCGACGGAACGGAAAATCCGGGTGTCGGCTCAAATGCGACCCAGCCCGCATTGTCGAAATATACCTCCGGCCATGCGTGGGCGCAGCTCTGACGGACGACCATATTCCCGTCAGCACCCTTTCTGACGATATAGCCCTGTACATAGCGGCAGGGCATCCCCATTTCGTTCGCCATCAGAACAAAGGCTGTCGCAAAGTGCATACAGTAGCCCTTCTGCGAGGTGAACAGGAAATAGTCGAGAAAGCCCGCCGCATCGGTGACGCTTTCGGGCAGCGGACCGCAGTCGGTGGAGTATTCCATCTGTCCGAGATATGCTTCAAGCATCTGTGCGGCTTCATATCTGCCGGACGAACGGCTCTCTATCTCGCCGATTATCTCCCGTACATTTTCCGATACGCCGTATGAACGGCAGTATCTCTCATACACCTCACCGCGGTATTTCAGGTAATCCTCATAGGAACAGCCATCCTTGCCGAGCACTCCCTCAGACTTTTCCGCGGCTGTCCATCCGGCTTCATCTACGGGCTCAGCATTATCGAG
>CAMVPV010000010.1 GCA_947169455.1 uncultured Clostridia bacterium
CTTCCGAGTATCTCCTCGCTGCTGTCGTCGATATACCCGTACGGATAGGCGAATATCGCGGTAGTTATGCCGCAGCGGTCGTACAGCAGCTCGTTCATCATCATGCAGTCCGCCGTCAGCGCTCCGCGGTATTCCTCGGGGGATTCCCCGTACCGCCTGCCGCATCCGCGGCGCTCGCCGAGCGAATGCATATCGTATGTGTGCGAGCCTATCTCAAATCTGCCGCTCTGTGCAAGCTCGCGTATCTCATCGAAGGTCAGGTAGGAATAGAGCGGCTCATGCTCATTGTATTCTTCCGCTTTTATTGAGTATGATCCCACGGGATTTGCAACGCCGCACATATCATATTCATCGAAAACGGGCAGGGCGTAGGTCAGCACGTTCAGAAAGCCGTCATCGAAGGTTATCATCACCGGTTTTTCCGGCAGCGGAGCGCCGTCCGCCGCAAAGCTGTATATCTCTGAGACGCTCACCGTTTCGTACCCGTGCGATATGAGATATTCCATATCGCGGCGGAAATCCTCGGGCGGGAATACATACTCACCCGCCCGTGCCGTGCTGTCCGCGAGCGAATGGTACATCAGCACGGGCACCCGCACGGAACTGCCATAAACGACGGTATCCACAGCCGCCGAGAAGCTCGCGGAAAACAGGTATGCCGATACTATCAGCACCGCCGCTATCACCGCCGAGGGCGCCACGAAATACGGTATCTTCCTGCAAAAAAACATAAGCGTCACCTCCCGCCCCCCCCGAATTTTTTCGCATGATACGGTCAATATTATGTATGTCTGTAAAAAATAATATGCATGGGAGGTTTTATTTTATGACTGCGATCATTTCTGCCGGGGGTATATTTCCGCAATGTACGGTACGGGCGGGATATCTCCGGCTGTGCGGGCGGCATCTGATATCCTACGCTGCCTCAGGCGCCGCCGCTGCGGGAATATCCGATATCATGGCGGAAGGCTTCTGCGGCGGCTCACATGATGATCTTCCGGAGTGCTGCGTTCCGTACAGCTGCGATGATATCATTGCGGATGATGTCATATTTATGAGGGGAGATATGCTCTGCGGCGCGGATATCGCCGCGTTTTTAGCTCATCACCGCCGCTCCGGTGCAGAGGTATCGGTGCTGTCTGTCTCCGGGAATTGCGGCGGGCTCTTTATCGCGGACAGAAAGGCGGCTGAGATGATCCTTTCGGAGATATCCTTCTGCCGTTCCGACGATGAGAGCTTTACCGGATATCTGCGCGGCAGGTTCAATGTTTCCGTGTATGAGAGCGGGTGCTATACTGCGCGCGCCGATTCGGCTAATTCGTTTATTTCCATGCAGAAAGCGCTGATGTACGGGAGGTATATCCCGGCGGAGCCGTTCGCGGAAGATGCCTTTTCCCGCGGTGTTCCCGGCAGTTCGGAATGCGAGCCGCCCGTGTATATCGGAAAGGGGTGCATCATTGCGGACGGTGCCGTGATAAGCGCAGGAGCATCGGTGGGAGACTATGTATATATCGGCAGGAACGCGCGTGTTTCGGGCGCCGTGATGAACGGCACGTATATCGGCGAGGGGGCAGAGATCCGCGGCGGTATCGTAACGGAAAACGCGCGGGTGCTGTCCGGCGCGGTGGTATGCGAAAATGCAGTTGTTGGCGAAAATATGACCGTTCCCGCAAAGACGGTATTTACCGCCGGTATGTCCGTCGTCGGGGATGAGACAGGTGCCCTGTTCGACAGCGAGGGGCATATCTGCGGAGAAACGAACGGAACGGTCACGCCGTCCGGTGCGGTACGCCTCGGATGCGCCGCTGCGTGTATCTCCGGCAGGATATGCATAGGCTCGGACGGTACGCAAAGTGCGGGAACGCTCGCAGCGGCTTTCGCGGCGGGAGTATCGGCGGCGGGCAGCGCTGCGGTCGTATGTGAGGATATCCCGTTCACCGCTCTGCTGTATGCTGTGAGGATATCGGGGTGCGGGTGCGGCTGCTACATCAGAGGAGGGAACTGCACGGATATATATATCTGTGCGGGGGACGGTCTTCCCGCGGACGAAAGCGTTCTGCGGCAGACAGAACAGGCTTTCCGCACAGGTGTGACGCGGCACGCGGGTGCTGAACATTTCGGCGATATCTCCCGCTGCGAAAATATTGCGGGACTGTACCGTTCGCACCTTTCGGGGCTCATCACCCGTGTACAGGGTGATCTTAAGGTGCGGCTCACCTGTGCAGACAGGCTCACTTATGAAATGTGCCGCGGTATACTGACCGAAAAGGGTATCTTTGATGATAGCGGAGATAACGGAAGTATCGTATTCAATATCGGCGGCGGAAAGATATCGGCATATACTGCGGAGAGCGGCTGTGTGTTCCATGACAGGCTGCTTATGCTGTGCATATACAGCCGCATGAGATATTATTCGGGAGATACTGCTGTAAATTCCATGGTGCCCGCAGCCGCAGATGAGATCGCATATCTGTACAGTAAAACACTTTACAGATATGCGAAGTTTCCCGACAGCGTGAAGATGTCTGCGGAGGAGAGATCGCGGGACGATCATGCACGAAAGGCTGCTTCGGGAACTCCGTTTGCGGAGGATGCCACAGCGGTGATGTTCACGGTGATAGATCTGCTGATGCGGGAAGGCATCAGCCTGCGTGAGGCAGTTTCGCGGCTGCCCGTATATGCGTGCGCGGAGAGATTTGTTCCCGCATACGGCGGTGCGGCGGAGCTGCTGAAAAGGTACCGCGGGAGCAGCGCTTCAGCGGATATGCGCGGATATGTCCGTGTGCGTCCGCTGAGGTCGGATATCGGCGTTATGATATCCGCTGAGGCGAAGGACAGCGAGACCGCCCGTGAGCTTTGCGAACGGGTGCGGCTGGATGAACAGAGGTAAAAAAGAGGTCAGAGAAAAAACCTCTGACCTCTCATACATCATATATCCCGGCGACGATCCTGCCGTCAACAATCTCTATCACTCCGAAGGAAGGCTTTTTTCCGTCGCGCGGACACGCACAGCTGCCGGGGTTCATCACATAGATACCGTTGAACGTTCCCTCAAAGCGGGAATGTGTATGTCCGAACAGTGCTATCCTGCACCCTTTCTTCTCTGCGTCGGAGCAGAGCTTTTCCACTCCGGATTTCACTCCGTGCCTGTGCCCGTGCGTGCAGAATATCATGATGCCGCCCGCGCTGACGACCGTTGTTCCCGGCGATTCTCCGCTGTAATCACAGTTTCCGCTCACATGGCGGATATCTATCGAGGGATAGTTCACGCGCAGGCGTTCGACATCCCTTTCGCCGTCTCCGAGGTGTATGAAAAGATCGCAGTGACCGAGGTTCCGCTTCACCACAGAAGCAGCGGCAGTGTAGTCTCCGTGGGAATCAGACATTACAACAATACGCACTTTCCTTCTCCTTTTTACATATAATTATACAGTGCTGCATATCTGAGATATACAGCGGCATAAATCCGTATGCCGCGCGAATATAATATTCTGTACGGCTGAATTATTATCTGGAGGTAAATATGGCTCTTGAAAAAGCTGACCCCAAAAAGGTCGATGAAATGCTGAAGATAGTCAGCGCAAAGCTGAACGTGCCCGCAGACCGTCTCCGCAAGGAATTCGAGGCGGGAAAATTCGACAGTGCGATAAAGAACATGAAGCCGGATGAAGCGGCAAAGTTCGACCGCATAGTGAACGACCCCGGACTGATGGATAAGTTCATGAGCGCACCGCAGGCACAGGCTCTCTACAAAAAGCTGACGGGCGGGAAATGATACGCCGTAAAAACTGAGGGAGGGGGCGCTCCGTTGGACGACATATCGGAAAAGATAAAGGAACTTCTCAACGACGAGGAGAGTATGCAGCAGATAAAAGAACTTGCCGAAATGCTCGGCGGGGCGTCCTCTTCCGATGATGAAAGCGGCAGCTCGGAATGCTTTGATCCGAAGCCGCCCCCGTCCTCAGGCGGGACAAACGGTATGCCGGATATCGGGAAAATGCTCGCGGGTCTGTCGGGAAACACGAGCGGAATGCCCGATATGGGCATGATAATGCAGCTTTCGGAGATACTTCGCTCGACCTCCGAAAACGACCGCAGCAGGGCTTTTCTGCTCGCGCTGCGCCCGCTGCTGAGCGCGGAAAAGCAGAAGAAGATCGATAAGGCGGTCAGGCTGATGAGGATATACGCCGTGTTCATCACCATGAAGAAGAAAGGTATGCTGAACAAACTTGAAGATATCCTGTAAGAGTGCATAATATAGAGAGTGATCGTTATGGATATTCTGAACGGCATAGATGCGGCAAGGCGCCGCGTTGAAGAACAGGAACGCACCGCCGAACGCTACACGAGAATGAGCAGCGCGGCAGCGTCCCGTTCCGATGGATACATATCGCAGCAGAATGCTCCGCGTGCAGGAAACAGAAACGCAGAGGAGGCTGTCCCTGCGGATGAAACTGACCGCGCTGCGGCTCCGGATGAGCCCGCAATGCCGGCTTCAACGGATGACCCCGTCGGACAGACCGTCGGGAGGATCGCTGCGGCTCTCGGAACGGATACCGAAAAGCTGCTCATCATCGCGCTGATAGCACTTCTCGGCTCCGAGGGCGCAGATATGATGCTGATAGCGGCGCTCGCGTGGCTGCTTATATGATCTGTGCTGTCAGATCTCCCGGTAAGCCTGCCCGTGCGGACATCTCCACGCGGTTGGATACTCCGAGCTTCATGCAGCAGCGGCGCAGTATCTTCTTCACCGAGCTTTCGTGCGTTTTCATCGAAAATGCCACGCCCTTGTCGGTCATTCCCGACGCCGCGAGCATCATCACCTTGTATTCGAGCTTTGTGAGGAAATACCCGCGGTTTATGCATCTGCCTATCGTATATCGGGGCTCTGCGGCAGCTATGAGGATACGGTCATCCGTACCGGACGGGATACAGCACACACGGACACCGCCCCTGCTTATGAAGCTGCGGGGGAGGGCATCTGCGGCTGTGAGCTCATCTTCGGTGATGAGTCCTTTGCCGAGCATTGCCATGAATACGTTGTCTGCATCCTCGATGATGATATGCCCGTCTGCTGTGTGCGCCGTGCAGAGAGCCGTGCAGCCGCAGATATTGCTGTCAGAGGACGGGCGCATCTTTTTCACGATAATAGTGATCTGCACAGAATTCTGGTTCACTGACGGCAGGAAAGACAGGTGTACAAGCTCCCCGTCCATGATATCGCAGACATCGACCGGTGTATCGTCGGTCATGCATATCCCCGCCGCATCTGAGCGGAGAAGGGTCTGCGCATATCCGGCAGATATCCCGGTGATATGCTCCGCCGAGGAGACGCCGTCGGTGTGTACTGCTGAAACAGCGCCCGCGAATACCTCCGTATCGTGAAGGCTCGCGGGCATGATACCGTTTCCGGCAGAACAGACAGCGCTGCCCTGAAGATACAGCTTGCCGCCGTTCACATGGACGGTGATCTTCCAGAGGCGGCAGGATGCAGTGCTGTCGGGTATGAGGTATGTGATGCTTTTGCCTGTTTCCGAGCAGACAAAAGCCGTTCTGTTTATATGCAGTGTATAATCTGCAGAGAAAAGCTCGGCAGTATGTCTTCCCGTGTGGCGCTTGCTGCAGCCTGTCACTGCCGAATAGGTGTCATTCATATCATCAAGGGCACTCCCGCCCATGCTGTCTATCGCAAACACGGAATATATACAGTCGGGGTCGTGTCTGCTCATCCGTGTAACATCAGTTGTCATGATATGATACTGTTATTCCTCGATATATACTTTCTTCATCTTCTGCGGTGTCCTGGGTCTGTCTGCCCTGTCCGTCTCAACGGATGCTATCTCGTCAACGGCATCCATGCCCTCAACGACCTTTCCGAAAGCAGCATACTGACCATTGAGGTGGGGCGCTGCCTTATGCATGATGAAGAACTGCGAGCCTGCGCTGTTGGGATCCATAGCGCGCGCCATAGAAACGACGCCCCTTTCGTGGGAGATATCGTTCTTTATGCCGTTGGCGTCGAATTCGCCCTTTATGTTCCAGCCGGGACCGCCTGTGCCTGTGCCCTTGGGGCAGCCGCCCTGTATCATGAATCCGCTGATGACACGGTGGAAGATAAGTCCATCATAGAAGCCGCTTTTAACGAGCTTTTCAAAGTTTGCAACGGTTATCGGAGCTTTATCGGGATAAAGCTCGATCTTTATCTGCTTACCGTTTTCCATTTCAATTACTACCATAACGATCGATTCCTTTCGCTGTTTTTGATATATGCGTCCGCATCTGCGGTGTGCATAAAATGATTATAGCATATAATATCGGTTTTGTCACCCTTATTTTGTCAATTTTGGTGATTATTTTCCGCGGGTGTTCCGTTATGGGCTGCTGCAAAAAAAATACCCGCGGCTGATGCTGTACAGCCGCGGGGCGATAGATCAGACCGTTCAGAAGTGGATAGGGTTCGCATTGTCGAGCACATCGAACACGTAGCCCTGTTCCTTGGCGTAATCGATAAGATCCTGCAGATAGTTTACGGTAGTTTCCTTGGAATCATGCATGAGAACTATCTCATAATCACCGCTGAGGGTGTCCTTGAAGTTCTCCATGCAGCTGTCGTAGTCGGAGCCGAGCGCAGCATCGGAGGTTGCGCAGTTCCAGTCGAAATAGGTAAATCCGCGGCGGTTCATCTCATTGATGATCTCTTCTGCGGTATCGGTGTTGAAGTTGTTGTAGCTCCCGCCGGGGAAACGGAACATCCACGGTTTTATGCCTGCGGTATCGCCGAGAACGTTATATGCCTTGTTGAAATCGGCAACGTAGGCATCGGCGGAGCTGTATATCTCCTCATAATCATGGGAATAGGTGTGTATGCCTATCGTGTGGCCATCATCACGTTCGCGGCGGAGGATATCCTCTCTGCCGTCAACGCTTTTCCCCACGATGAAGAAGGATGCCTTGATACCGTTCCTGTCGAGTATATCGAGTATATCGGGGGTGTTGTCCGAGGGACCGTCGTCAAATGTGAGATAGCATACCTTGGGGCTTGCCTGTGTGTAGTCTGCGCGGGAGGCGTACATTTCGGGGTACATCTCGCGGTAGTCGCCGGAGACCTCCACAAGGGGAGCGGCAGTTTCGGTGTCTCCGCTTTCATCCGCAAGACCCTCATCGACGGATCCGTCGGCTTCTTCGCCATCTGTATCTTCTTCGGGATCGGGAGCGCTCGTCACAGCGGGAGCACTGCTGCCGTCATCCGGGAAGTTTTCGTTATGGAAGCGTTTCTCGGTGATATGATCGGCAAGGCGGGAGTATGCGCTGTCATTGAGATGCAGACCGTCGCCGCCGTCATATTCGGAGGAGAGCCATGTGGTGCCCTCATCGCATACTGCGTCGTTTATTTCAAGAAAGTAGAGTTCTTTTATATGTGAATCGGAGATAAGCTGGCGCAGCGTATCGTTATATACGCCTATATCGTAGTGAGCGTCGCCGCCGAGGTGTTCGCTGTCCCATGAGCTGTCATGCGTAACAGGGGGAAGCTGCATTATTACGATAACACTTTCGGGCGAAGCCTCATGCAAGGTATTCACGACGTTGTTCATGCTCATGTAGTATGAGTAGTCATTGCAGTATCTGAGGTCGTTGACGCCGAGCCATATATAGATATATTCGGGCTTGTTTTCCTCTGCCCATTTTGCGGGCGTGCTGCCGGAGAACGAGGTGCCGAGCATCTCATCGGCGGAAATGCCTTCCTTTGCAAAAACGGCGCTGTTGTCGGTGCGGCTGCTCGAAGCGAAGGGAACGAGCATATCATCGCCCACGAACATTATCTTGTGCATATAGTCCTTGCCTGCCGAGGGGGCGGGCTGAGCGGCGTCCTGTTCGCCGGAGCCGGCAGGACTTGCATCTGCGGGCTTTTTGGCTTCTGTTTTGGGGCTGTCCTTTTTTGCGGGATCTTCTGCGAGCTCGGTGTTCTCATAGACTTCGGTGCCCGTTGCCACCTCGGGGAGCTTCTGCTTTCCGCAGGCGGTGAACAGGCAAAGCACGGCTATTGCTGCTGCCATAGTTCTTTTTTTCATCTGCTATCTTCCTTTGTTCTTTTATCTTCGGTGATGCGTCCGCTGAAGCGGCGCATTTTCTTCTATATGTATATTATACATTTTCCGACACGGAATGTCAAGCTATCCGAAAGCTTTTTGTGAATATTCATCGTACTGTAACCTTTTGGCGGACGCCTTATGCTTATGCTCGATTAAAGTTGAAAATTGCTGATAACTGTTCTGCACAGCCGGCTATTGTGATAATAATACCCCCGTGCTTGCTTAAAAATAACAAGCGCGGGGGTAAAAGAGATCATGCTGTTGACTAACGGCGCGAGAGCGGCTGCACTCCGCTGCCCGAAGGTGCGCCAAGTCTCTTGTAGATCTTGTTCTTGCGGCGGAACATATATCCCGATCTTGCACCGCCGCATCTCATTGCATAGGCAGAGCTGCCCGAAGCGGCTGTTCCGGATGCATCCGTTCCTGCTCTCGTCGCGAGGTCTTCCGCGCTGTAATAATGCACGAATGCGAACGGAGAGAAGCTCGTACACTGGAACTTCACAAGCATAAGATCATCGGTGTAGGAAACGAATGACAGTGGGATTATCTCCAGCTTTTCATCCGAGGTTATGTGCGCAAGCTGGAAATCCTCGCCGTACTTCTTCATGCGGTCGGGTATCGGCATGATGATCGACACGGAATGTCCCTCGGCGGGCTCGATATGCTCGAATGTGCCGGATATGAACAGGTCGATATCGAACGGGTAGATATCAAAGTTCTTCAATCCGCCCGCATAATGCTTCAGCACGTTCTTCACGGCTCTTTCCGATTCCCTGTCGGCTCCGAAGCGGACATCAACATCGGTGTTGAATGCTCCGCCGTCTGAATCAGCGGTTATCAGCTCCGTGTCGGAAAGTCCGTAGGGTGTAGTTCCGACTACATTTATCCGGTAGCCGGAATTGCCGGTCACCGGCTGTCCGGAAGCGGAGGGCGCTGCGGATACTGCGATGGAGTAATCGCTGTATTCTTCCTGTCCGCCTACGTGCTTGTACGCTGAGACCATATAGGTGTAGGTGTGTCCGTTGGTGAGCCCTGTGTGATTGAACCCGGGCTTCGATACTACCGATACCGGCTTGAAAGAAGCTTCAAGGCTGTCATAGGAGTAAACGACATAGCCCTCTGCATCCTTTACGGCTGTCCACATGAGGTCAATCTGTGAATCACCGGGCTTTGCGGTGAGGTCGATAGGTGCGGAGAACGTACTGCCCGCCGTGATGGTCTTCTGTATCGAATAAGGACCATATACCCTGTATCCGTTGCTGTCCTCGGTGTAGGCGCGGACTGTGTAGGTGTAGATGTTTCCGTTGGTCAGACCGTCATGGACTGCGCCCGGCTTGGAGACTTCCGCGAGCGGTACTATGACGCCCTTTGAATTGACTATGCACGCCTGATATCCCTTTGCGCCCTGAACTGCCGTCCAGGCGAGCGTTGCCTTGCCGTCGCCCGCAGTCACCGAGAAATCGAGCGGTGCAGCCGGCGGATTGGTCTTTGCGGCGGTAGTCTGTGAAGTTGTGTTCCCGCCCTGCTGTCTGGGAGCAGTGGTGGTAGTCGTATTATTGTTCTGCTGGTTCCTGCTCGTCGTGACCGTGGTGGTCTGTGCGGGAGGCTGCGGTGTGGCAGTCCTTTCAAGCGATTTTCCGCTTACGAACAGACCGGAGCCGTTATCGGGAACTGCCACAACGTAGTATGAGTATGTAACTCCGTTGATGACGTCCTTGTCGGTGTATTTGGTATCGGTGATGTCTGCGGCGATATTTTCAAGGTTATTGCGCATATCGCGGCGGTAAAGCAGATAGTGGGACGCTCCATTTACGGCTGCCCATGAAAGCGATACCTGAGCATCTCCGGGTGTTGCCGAGAAGTTGCGTGGAGCTTCGAGAGTGCGCGGGCTGTCCGGCTTATCGACGGTGGGATTGTTCCTGTCGTTCACGGAGCAGCTGCGTCTCAGTGATTCCACGCTGTTGCCGAGCCCGGAGCCGGGTGCGGAGCAGGCTATGACGTAGTATGTATATGTCACGCCCGCCGTAACGCTGCGGTCGGTATAGCGGGTATCGGTCGTATCCGCAATGACTGCTTCGGCACCGGTGCGCGTATCGATGCGGTGCACCTCGTAGCGTACAGCGCGCTTGTCGTTGTTGAGCCACGATATGTCGATCTGCGATTCGCCCGATGCTACCGTAAGGTTCAGCGGTGCTGCGAGCCTTTCGATATCCTTCAGCTTTGCGCTCTTTCTCAGCGATTCATTGCTGTTCCGGAGCCCTGAACCTGCTGCAGGGCAGGCGATAACGTAATACGTGTAGGTCACGCCCTGCGAAACACCGGTATCTGTATAGGCGAGCGCGGTGGTATCGGTGAGGACTATGTCTGTGCCTGTGCGGTTATCGATGCGGTGGAGCTCATAGCGCACGGCGCGGGAGTCGCTCGGTGACCAGAATACATCTATCTGTGAATCGGACGGTGAAAGGATAAGATCCACGGGAGCCGCAAGTGAATCGGCTTCCTTCAGCCTGCCGCTCTTGCGGAGCGACTCGCCGCTGTTTTTCAGTCCCGAACCTGCTGCGGGGCAGGCGATGACGTAATATGTATAGGTAACTCCCGCCTGCGCTGTGCGGTCGGTATAGAACGTCTCGGCGGTATCGGCTATCACAGTATCGGAATTATTGCGGGAATCTACGCGGTGGAGCTCAAAGCGCACCGCATTGCTGTCATTGGATACCCACGATATGCCTATATCCTTTTCACCGGATGAAACGGTCAGATCAACAGGAGAAGCGACCCTGTCGTAATCGGAAACGGTAGCATCTCTCTTTGCGGAGGGGTCGCTGCGTTCGTAATCGCTCCCCGCTGCAGGCAGTGAGATTATGTAGTAGGTGTATGTCACGCCGTTGGTGACCTTCCAGTCGGTAAAATATGTTTCGCTCACCGTATCGAGCACGATGTCGTCGCCTGTGCGCTGATCTATGCGGTGTATCTCATACTTGTCCGCATTGGCGACTGTCTGCCATGCCAGAACGACGCACGATCTTATCTGTGTTGAGGATGTCGAAGGTGCGGGGTTGGGTGTAGCACTGAAAAAGCCGGTGCTGCTGAGCTTGGTGCCTTTGAGCCTTGACACGCCCAGCACCGAGTCCTTTATATCGAACGAATCCATATCCTCGTCCTCGGCGAGATCATAAGCTGTTCCGTCGGGAACTGCCGATACGGAGGCAAGCGCACCGTCAACGGGTGCATTGTCGGCGGTTATCTCAAAGCGGTATTCCCTGCCGTTTTCCAGTCCGCTGAATGTTACGGAGGTATCCGCGGTGCTCTTGCTTTCGATAACGGTATTGCCGCTGAAGCAGCTCACCGAGTAGAACGACGCGCCTTCAAAGGCGTTCCAAGAGAGCATCACACCGCCGTCTGCGGGAACGGCGGAAAATCCGCCTATGCTGTATTCTTCGCTGCGTGCGCCGAACGATAC
>CAMVPV010000011.1 GCA_947169455.1 uncultured Clostridia bacterium
CGCCCGCTTTTATGTTGGTGAGGTAAAGCTCGCGGACAAACTCGTCATCAAAGAAAAAGTCATTTACAAGACCGCCGTCTCTCAGTGTCGCATCGACGACCTTTATGCTGTCCCTGTATGTCATCAGATTGGTTATTTCCTTCATAATAAGCATCCTTTCGATTTGCAGAATACACGAATATATTAATTATATCATGCCCTGTGTGATTAGTCAATCATATCACGGGCATTTTTTTGCAAATATCCAAATTTGATTGACATTAATGAGGAAATATGATAGAATGTATTTTGAGGTATTGTATAATTTCATCAAAATCAGGTTTTTACATATACTGACTTTTTGGCAAAGGAGCAGTCTATGAACAGAATGATAAGGTCAACACCCGTATCAAGAACACTGATATGCATAGTTTTATGCATATATGCAATATTACTGCTCCTTCCGCTGACTGTATCAGCGGACACCCCTGTCAACGGCGGCACCGTTGTCACGGGGCAGGTCAAGGGCGCCGGCTATACCTCCAGGCTCTACGACGCCGACAGCGGGCTCCCCACATCTGAAGCGAACACCGTGTATTCCTCATCCGACGGGTTTATATGGATAGGCGGCTACAGCGGACTTATCCGCTACGACGGCTCATACTTCGAGCGTCAGGACTCCACTGACGGCATCACCAGCGTGAACGATATTTTCGAGGACAGCAAGGGACGACTGTGGATAGGCACCAACGACAACGGAGTGATATGCATAAGCAAGGGCGAAAGTCTCCACTATTCCTATGATGAGGGTCTCGCCTCCTCCTCGATAGACAGCATCGCCGAGGACAAGTACGGGAACATATTCATCGGTACGAGACTTGGCGTGTATTATTTTGATGAGAATATGAGCATACGGCTGGTGAACGATTCACAGCTGAAAAACGCCTACATAAGAAAGCTCATTGCCGATGTGAACGGCAATATCTGCGGCATAACCCAGTCCGGCGCCGTGTTCCGCATAAAGGATATGCGCATGACCGAGTATTACAACGGGAGCGACATCGGCACCGACCAGATAACCGCTATCCTCCCCTCACCCAATAAAGCGGACGAGGTGTGGCTCGGAACGAATTCGGGCATGGTATGCCGCGGAAGCTTTGCGGATAATTTTTCGGATATCGAAAAGATCCTTATTTACAGCGATACCGTCATAACGGAGGAAGACCCCCGTACAGGCGATATAAAAGAAAAGACTGTCACCGTGATCTCATCCGAGCCGGTAAACTATATATCCTTCTCGGCAGGCAGGATATGGGCGCTGACCAACAGCAGCATATTCTATACCGATGCATTCGGTATATTCCGCAGGGTGCAGGATATACCGCTGAACGGCGGTCTGGAGAATATGACCGAAGACTGGGAGGGAAACCTCTGGTTCGCTTCAAGGCGGCAGGGCGTGATGAAGATCACCCCCAACAAGTTCCTTGACCTGACCGACACCGCAAGGCTCGACACAAGGATAGTGAATTCCACCTGCATACACAACGGGCTGCTGTATATCGGCACAGATACCGGACTCCAGATAACCGATGCGGATTATCATGCGATAACAAATGATCTTATCGACTACGTGGGCAATTCACGCATAAGATGCATCGCGGAGGACAACGACGGCAACCTGTGGATATCCACCTACACCAACGACCTCGGTCTGCTCTGCCTTTCAAAGGACGGTCAGCTGACCGACTTTACCGAGGCAAACGGATTCATCAGCAACAAGGTGCGCTGTACGGCTACCGCACCCGACGGCGCTGTTCTCGCCGCAACGAACTCCGGTCTTGCCGTTATAAGGAACGGCAGCGTCCAGCGCTTCATCAATGAGGAAAAGGGATTGAACAATCCCGTGATACTGACCATTGAAACGACCGATGACGGCAAGTATTACCTCGGCACCGACGGCGACGGCATATACGTGGTAGATGGGAACAACATAACTCACCTTTTCCATGAAGATGGTCTTACGAGCGATGTTGTGATGCGCATAAAAAAAGATCCGAAAAAGAACGTGCTGTGGATAGTCACATCCAACTCAATAGAATACATGAAGGACGGCGTGATAACTCCTGTCCGGAATTTCCCATATACCAACAATTACGATATATATTTCGACAGCAGCGAAAATGCATGGATACTTTCCTCCAACGGCATATACGTGGTAAATGCCGATGATATGATATCCAAGGAGCAATTCAATTATGTCTTTTATAACTGCTCGAGCGGTCTGCCCAGCGTGCCTACCGGAAATTCGTTCAGCTGCACTGACGATAAGGGCAATCTGTACATCTGCGGAAGAAGCGGAGTAAGCTGTGTAAATATCGACAACTATTTCGTGCAGTCGCAGGATATAAAGTTCAGCGTACCCTTCATCGACGACGGAAAAAACCGTTACTATCCCGATGAGAACGGCACCTTCACTCTCCCGCCCACCGCAATGAACATAACAGTTTACTGCTATGCGCTCACCTTCATGATGCACGACCCGCAGATACAGTACTTCCTGAAGGGCGCCGACCACGAACCCATAACCGTTGATAAATCGGATATGGCGCCCGTGCGATACACCAATCTCGGCGGCGGAAAATACGAATTTGAGCTTTCCTTGCTCGACAACTCATCACACACCGTAAGACAGACAGTCACCTTCCGCATAAACAAACAGCGCGCATTCTATGAACAGTGGTGGTTCTTCGTACTTTGCGCGGCGGCAGCCGTATTCATAATGACTCTGCTCGCAAGGCTTTACCTGCGCCGCAAAACTGCCGTTTTCCGCATTAAGGAAGAAGAACAGAAAAAGCTCAAGAGACTGTTCAAGCAGACTGCGACCGCTCTTGTAAATGCGATAGATGCAAAGGACAAATATACACACGGTCATTCCGCGCGCGTGGCGGATTATTCAAAGAGGATAGCAAAGCTGTACGGAAAGGACGAACAGGAATGCGACGAGATATACTACGCCGCACTGCTGCATGATGTCGGAAAGATAGGCATACCGAACAAGATAATCAACAAGGACGGCAGGCTCACCGACGAGGAATATGCAGCCATAAAGCAGCATCCTCTCATGGGCGCACAGATACTCTTCAGCATAAGCGAATACCCCTACCTCAGCATAGGCGCAAAATATCACCACGAACGCTACGACGGCCGCGGATATCCCGACGGGCTCAAGGGTGACGATATCCCCGAGCTTGCAAGGATAGTATCCGTGGCGGACGCCTACGACGCGATGACCTCAAAACGAAGCTACCGCGACCCTATACCGCAGCAGAAGGTGCGTGAGGAATTCGTAAAGGGCTCCGGCACACAGTTCGATCCGAAATTTGCAAAGATAATGCTTCACCTGATAGATCTCGACACCGAGTATGATATGAAGGAACGCGAGGATATCAAGGAACTCGCAGGCACCAACGAGCTCATCGTCGGCAAGTACAGGAGCGCTGTCTCGGAGGGTATCGCGGTCACCTCATGCATGACCACGATCTACATGAAGATATTCCCCGATAAATCCGGGAACGAACCTGTGCCCTCGCTGATATTGTTCGATGCGCTCGACGGGCGTGTGCATTTCAACGAAAAGGACGTCAAGGAGCTGGTCTATTTTGAATACGGCGAGCTCTGGCTCGACGGACATACCGTGACCAGCGGCGCAAGGAAAATGCAGAGCTCTGTCGTCGGCAGGGGGGATGACGCGCTCAGGAGCAGCGATGAATACAAGCTCGAAGCCGTGAAGATAAGCGACCATGTACTCGTAAGGATATTCTCAAAGGACTCTACCATCGAGATAATAACCGCACTGCCCGACAGCGTCAGATTTGCATATCTGGGGCTCACCGGCGAACACTGCCGCATAAGCGATGTAAGGATAGATAAAGCCGAAAACGAAACTGCGCCGGACTATATCCCGAGGATAGCGGAAGAGATCACCTTTATCGGCGATCCTGCGGGAGATATACCGAATATACAGGTGAACGGCTACCGCACCGACCATACCGCCGGCATTCCCATAAAGGACGGCATGAAGCTCTCCTTCCACACGATGAGCCTGCCCACCGCAAGGCTGGTTTGGCACTGCACCTACATCGACATCTTCTCCTCTGCGGACGGCAAGGTGAACGGCGAGAATTACACCGACTTCATGTTCATGCGGCTGGACGGAGAATGCTGGGAGTGCGACGACGGCTGCGATACCACATTGTCCGTACAGAAGAGCAGTGATTTCGACGGCTGGGAGACATGGAAGAAATTCAACAAGGAAGGCTTTGACTGCACCGTTACCTTCGGAAGGAAGGGCAATACCGTCACTATGACCACTGAAAACGGCGGCATATCCGTTAAGATAACCGCTAAAATAACCGCCGGAGCCGATGATCTGTACGCGGCGCTGACCGGCGATCAGTGCGCAGTGACAAATATACACATCACATGAATGATCTCGCCGCGGCTGAAATGACATAGATTTCAACTGCGGCGGATGTTTTCAGGAGACCGCTGATGAAACGAATTACCATCCTGCTGCTGATATCCTGCATTGCAGCCTACGCAGCAGCTGCTGTATATATGATATTCTTTTCCGGAAAGGCGGAGTCTGCCGGAGCGGTGCTCGTGATACTCGCAATGATGCTGCCGGCGCTGCCGGTGACAGCCGCCGCTGAAACGGTATGTCTTGTATCGAAAAATACTGCTTTCATAAAGGCAGCCGAAAAGACAGCTTTTCTTGCAGACTGCGCGGGAACGGTCATAATGGGCGGCTTCTGGCTGCTCATGGTGCTGCACGGCGGAGATCATATAATGACATACGCCGCCGCAGTGACCGGCATAAACATAACAGTTACGCTTTTATTCGGAATAAAGATAAGATACGGTGATAAAAATGCAGACTAAAACCATGACGGAGGGAACTCCGTGGAAACACATACTCAGATTCTCACTCCCCGTGCTTGCAGGCTCATTGCTGCAGCAGCTTTACAATACGGTCGATACGATAATCGTCGGGAAATATTCCGGACAGGATTCTCTCTCGGCAGTGGGCACCACGGCAAGCCTTGCGTTCATGTTCCTTGCAGTGGCAATAGGCTTTTCAGCAGGCAACGGTGTTGTCGTCGCACAGCAGTACGGCGCACAGAACAACGAAAAGGTGCGTGAGAACGCATCCGTCGGCATACTGTTCCTTATGATGCTCGGTGCAGTCTCTGCAGTTATCGGCATCACGATATCACGTCCGGTCTTTACCCATATCCTCAATGTGGATAAAAGCATACTCGAACTTACGCTGACCTATTTCCGCTGGTATTCACTGGGACTGATATTCCAGTTCGGATACAACATATTTTCGGCGATACTGAGGGCTGTCGGGGACAGCGCCGCGACGCTGTATTTCCTGCTGATATCCTCGGTGATGAATATCGGGCTCGACCTGCTTTTCGTGGCAGTGCTGAAACAGGGCGTTGCGGGAGCGGCTATCGCCACAGATATCTCACAGGCGGCATCTTTCGCGGCGGCATATATCTATATGTCGAAAAAATATCCCGTGTTCCGCTTCAGGCTCAGTGATTACAGATGGAACGGCGAGCTTGTGAGCTCGACCGTCAAGGTGGGATTTCCGATATCGCTCCAGCTCGTGATAGTATCCTTCGGATTTACTTTCATCCAGAGAGCGGTGAACGACTTCGGAAAGAATATGACCGCTTCATTCACAGTGGGACAGAGGATCGAAATGTACCTCAATCTCCCCTGCAATGCTTTCCAGACCACACTTGCCACATACACGGGACAGAACATAGGCGCGGACAAGCCCGACCGCGTGAAGAGCGGCGTACGGCAGACGCTTGTCATCTCCGTGCTTATCTGCGGTGATATGGCTTACCGCCGATAAGATAATCACACTGTTCAGCCTCAGCGACGAGGCGGCAAGGCTGTGCTTCGCACATCTGCGCGCAGTCTCGCTGATAAATATCGTGCTCTCGATGTACATACCGCTTTTCGGTGTGTTCCAGGGCTCGAACCACAGCGCACTGCCGATGATAGTCGCGACCTGTGCTCTCACAACAAGGGTCATAGTGACATACATTTTCAGATACAGCGCACTGTTCGGGCAGACTATCATCTGGTGGAACGGCATCTTCGGCTTCGGTATGGGATTTATCATCACATGGACATACTACCTGAGCGGAAAATGGCAGAGAAACTCAAGCCTTTCATAAAAAAAAGCTGTACGGTAAGGCTCGCCGCACAGCGTTTTGATCGGCTGTTCTGATCTTGAGATATGATCGCAGCTCATGCATCCGTCGTGAATTATTACTTAGGCAATTAAAATGTTTGAATTTCCGATAATACAGTTTGCAGAGATACGATTGTCGGTTATAGCTATACTCAAATTATATAATTGCCGAAGTAATAATATATTTTTCTGTTTGATGTATTGAAAAATTCTCAAATTTGTGGTATTATAGGATATATCAGGTCAGCATTATATATCAGAAATCAATAATTATCTATCAGAAAGCGGGGCAAATTATAAAATGAGTGAAATACTGGTCGATATTCGCAAAGCTATGGCAATGGGCGAAATAAAGGCTTTCTATCAGCCGCAGTACGATTCGATCACGAGCAGGCTGAAAAGCGCAGAGGCGCTCGCAAGATGGGTGCGCCCCGGCGATATCATCGTTCCGCCGATGGCTTTTATCCCCGAGCTTGAACGCACAGGCGGCATCACCGAGCTCGACTGGCATATATGCGAACAGGTCTGCGCTCTGCTGAAAAAGCAGGAAACAGACGGCGGCAAGAGAGTTCCCATAGCTGTCAATTTTTCAAGGTTCCATGTAAGAGAGGATGATTTTGCCGAAAAGCTTTCCGCGCTTTCCGACAGGTACGGCATCTCACATGAGCTGCTCGAGGTAGAGATAACCGAGTCCTCTATGGTGAATGAATCGGACAGGCTGCTGAAATGGATCAGTTCGGTAAGGGATGCGGGTTTCAGCGTCGCTATCGACGACTTCGGAAGCGGTCTTTCCTCACTCAGCTTTGCCAAGGATATGCCCGCCGATATACTGAAGATCGACCGTTCGCTCCTCAGCGGGAACTGCGAGAACGAAAAGGAACGCATTGTACTTGAATGTATCTTCTACTTTGCGAACAGGCTCGGCATAACGACCGTCGCAGAAGGCGTGGAAACACGGGAACAGCTTGAATTCCTGCGCACCTGCGACTGCAAGAAGATACAGGGGTATATCTTCGCAAAGCCCATGCCCGAGGATGATTACCTTGAACTGTGCAGGACACATACCAAGGTCGAAGAAACAGTGGACATATTACAGGCACAGGCGTCTGCAAGTGCGATGAATATGCTTCTCGGCGTTATTTTCAGAAGATATCCGCTTGTCATCTTTGCAAACCTCACACGGAACAGCTTCTACATGATGGCGTATGAGAATTTCACCTCTACGGGCTGTCCCTCGACAGGCGTATTCGATGAGCTTATAATTCACGGTGCGTCGTCGATGCACCCGGATGACCGTGACAGCTTTGCCGAAACATTCAACAGGGAAAATCTTCTCAAAGCATATAATGAGGGTCAGAAGGAAGTGCGGCTCATCACCAGGCAGCTCGGCGATGACGGTATCTACCGCAGCGTTGAAACGGTGGATTATTTCGTGAAGAGCGATTCCTCCGATGATGTGCTCACCATAACGCTCTGCGAGAACAGATAAATACTTACGGGAACAATCAATATCGGACTGCTCCCGTTTTTTCATAACTTCATGTTTTTCTCATATTCGCTGCGGAGTATCGAAAAATACATTCTTCCCACATACTCCCCGTTCATATAGAAATAATCGCGCAGCGTGCCCTCGTAGGTAAGCCCGCACTTTTCTATGACCCGCTTTGATGCGGCATTTATAGTTTTGGTGCATATCTGCACCTTATGCAGGCCAATACTGTCAAACCCGAACGCTATGACCGCTCTTGCGGCTTCGGTGGCATATCCCATGTGCTGATGACTCGCGCCGATGCAGTATTCTATCTCTGCAAAATGATTTTTGTTATCCACGAGAAAATATGCGATCTGACCGATACACTCTCCCGCATCCTTCCCGATGACTGCCCAGCGGTAATTATCCTCCATTTCATACGAGCCGATATATTTGTCAAGCAGACCCTTTACGGCTTCTATCGTGGGATATACCGGCTCGGAATACATCGCCTGCACTTTTTCGTCCGACGCCCAGTTCCTGAAAACTGCGTCTGCATCTGAAAATTCAAAGCGGCGGAGTATCAGCCTTTCAGTCTCGATAGTCTGTGTTCCGTTATGTGTGAGCATTTCCTGTGACCTCCGATGTCATTTTTATTTATACTATTACTTCGGCAATTATTTATCGATAAAATCAAATATGACATAAAGCTATATCTACCGGAAAATGTGTTATGCTTATTATTGATATTTAATTGCCGAAGTAATACATACTTCCTCTGCAAATCCGCATAGCGGCTTTGTCGGCTGCTTTGCAAGTATATATTACCATTATCCGATAAAAATGTCAACAGCACCTCCGGAATGACCGGAAGTGCTGTTTTCAGATAGGGAATTATTCTTTATCAAATACCGAAGAGAAGCTTCTCGTAGGTCGGGAAAGGTATCTTGTCCTTTGCTATCATCGGCTCAGCCTCATCGGCATATCCGCGCAGTTCTTCCATTGCGGGAATGAGCTCGTCACGCACGAACTCTGCCTGTGCAACGATATCATCGAACGTCCTGAGCTTTTCCTCCGCAGCTTCAAGTGCAGAGACTGCACCGTCGATATTGTCAGCAGCTTCAGAAAGCTTTTCGACGATCTTTGTTTCGTAACCGCACTTTGCGGAGGGAACAGCCTGCTTCTTCGCAATGACCGCCTCTGCCTTTTCCGCCGCAAACGCGGAAACTGCGGGGAGTATCTGCGACTTCGCCATATCGATCATCGTAAGTGCTTCGATATTCACGGTCTTTACGTAGTTTTCAAGCATGATATCGCGGCGGGATACTATTTCAGATTCGGTGAAGATGCCGTGTCTCATGAGCATATCTGCGTTCTTCTTATCACACAGCTTCGGCATACAATCAGCGGTGGTACGCAAGTTGGAAAGACCTCTCTTCTCGGCTTCGGCTATCCAGCTGTCATCGTAGCCGTTGCCGTTGAAGATGATCCTCTTATGTGCTTTGATCGTATCTCTGATGAGCTCATGCACAGCTCTGTCAAGATCATCCGCTTTTTCGAGAACGTCCGCAAACTGGCGCAGGCTTTCCGCAACGGCTGCATTGAGGTGGATATTTGCGCAGGAAATGCTGTTCGACGAACCGAGCATACGGAACTCGAACTTATTTCCGGTGAATGCGAACGGCGACGTCCTGTTGCGGTCGGTGGTATCCTTGCGGAGCTCCGGCAGCACCTTCGCACCGAGTTTCATAATGAGATCCTTCGTGCCCTCGTAAGGAGCATCCTTTTCAAGAGCTTCAATGACCTGGTTCAGCTCATCGCCGAGGAATATCGAAACGACTGCGGGAGGCGCTTCATTTGCACCGAGACGGTGATCGTTTCCGGCGGTGGCAACGGAAAGTCTCAGCAGATCCTGATAATCATCGACAGCCTTGATAACAGCTACAAGGAACAGCAGGAAACGGACATTCTCATGGGGTTCCTTGCCGGGGCTGAGAAGGTTCTCGCCTCTGTCTGTGGAAATAGACCAGTTGTTGTGCTTTCCGGAGCCGTTCACACCCTTGAAGGGCTTTTCGTGCAGCAGGCACACCAGCCCGTGCTTCAGAGCGACCTTCTTCATTATTTCCATTGTAAGCTGGTTGTGGTCGGCAGCAACGTTGGTCGTCGTATAGATAGGTGCAAGTTCATGCTGTGAGGGTGCGACCTCATTGTGCTTCGTCTTTGCAAGTATGCCGAGCTTCCAGAGCTCACGGTCGAGATCAGCCATATATTCCGCAACACGCGGCTTTATCGAACCGAAATAGTGATCTTCCATCTCCTGACCCTTCGGCGGAAGCGCTCCGAAAAGTGTTCTTCCGGTAAGGATAAGGTCTTCACGCTTTTCATAGAGCTCCTTGGGGATGAGGAAGTATTCCTGCTCGGGGCCTACCGAGGTCTTCACGCAGGATGCCTCGCAGCCGAGCAGCTTCAGTATGCGCATAGCCTGCTTGTTGAGAGCCTCCATCGAGCGCAGCAGCGGTACCTTCTTGTCAAGTGCCTCTCCTCCGTAGGAGCAGAAAGCTGTCGGTATATAAAGCGTGCCGTCCTTGATGAACGCATAGGAAGTAGGATCCCATGCGGTATATCCTCTCGCCTCAAATGTTGCGCGCAGTCCGCCCGACGGGAACGAGGATGCATCCGGTTCACCCTTCATGAGTTCCTTTCCGGAGAACTCCATGATAACCCTTCCGTCCGGTGCAGGGCTGATGAAGCTGTCATGCTTTTCGGCAGTTACGCCGGTCATCGGCTGGAACCAGTGTGTGAAATGAGTTGCGCCCTTCTCGATAGCCCAATCCTTCATCGCAGCGGCGACAGCATCGGCTACTGAATTATCCAGAGCCTGTCCCTTGTCGATAGTTCTTTTCAGCGATTTGTAGATCTTCTCAGAAAGCATCGCCTTCATTACTCTGTCGTCAAATACCATGCAGCCAAAAAAATCAGTAACCTTTTCCATAACTTTTTCCTCCGTTTATTTAATTTTTATCTGAAATTTTCATTTCAAACCTGTCTTTCATCTTCGCTTCGGGAACAGATGTAGGATATTCACCCGTGAAGCACGCGCTGCAAAGCCCGCTGTTCCCTATAAGCGAATGGAGTTCCGATACCGGAAGGTATCCGAGCGAATCCGCGCCTATTATCTGCGCAGTCTCTTCGACCGTATGCCGGCAGGCGATCAGGTCATCGCAGGAATCGATGTCCGTTCCGTAAAAGCACGGGTGCAGGAACGGCGGCGCCGATACACGGAAATGTATCTCCCGTGCGCCCGCTTCACG
>CAMVPV010000012.1 GCA_947169455.1 uncultured Clostridia bacterium
CCCCACAGCATTGCCATCGTTATCTATCCCTACATACACAACGCCGCCGTCTGTATTCGCAAAAGCGACTACTTCTTTATATATCTCATCGGTAAATTTAGATTTAAATTCGATGTTTTCCGTTTCAAAAGTCATATTATCCCTCCGGATTTAATGCTGTGTTTTATTATACAAATAAAAATCCCTATATGGATGAGAATTTCTACATCGAGGAACACCGCACACGCTGGCAGACAGCTTCTGAGGAGAATTCGCGGATATGGTCGGCGGCAGGGTATTTCTTCGGCAAGCGGATAGCCGCCGAAAAGCACTGCACCGTCGGCATCATCGGCTGCAACTGGGGCGGCACCTCTGCTTCTGCATGGGTGAGCCGCAGCGATCTCCTTTCCGATGATGATACGCGCTCCTACGTTGATGAGTATGACCGCGCGATGTACGGAAAGACCTTCGCCGAGTACGGGCGCGAACTTGCCGATTACCGCGAATGGGAGAAGGAATGGGAACCGCGCATTGCCGAGTACTATTCACTTCACCCGAATGACGGCAACTGGAACGATGCTCAGGAATATGCGGGCGGACTGTCAAGATATCCCGAGCCGCTCGGTCCGAAATCGCCGTTCCGTGCAGGCGGACTTTATGAAACGATGCTTTCCCGCGTGTGCCCGTATCCGCTTGCAGGGTTCATATACTACCAGGGCGAATCGGACGACCACAAGCCGCATACATACGAAAAGCTGCTGAAAATGCTTATTGCACGGTGGCGCGCCGACTGGAACGATGATACACTGCCCTTCATAAATGTGCAGCTGCCCGTTTTCATCAACGACGGCGAAACGGACAGGCATAACTGGTGCTTTATCCGCGAGGCGCAGCTGAACACCTTCCTTGCCGACAGGAACACGGGTCTTGCGGTACTTCTCGACAAGGGTGAGTACAACAACATCCACCCGCTCGATAAGAAAACGGTCGGTGAGCGGCTGGCATTGCAGGCACTTCACCTCGTCTATGGGCTTGCGGATGCATCCGCTGCCTGTGCGCCGGTATATAAAAGCATGACCGTTTCGGGAAATGAAGCAGTCATTGGCTTCTATAACGGCGAGGGATTGTATGCCGACGGTGAGCTGTCCGGATTTGAGATCGCGGGGGCGGACAAGCGTTATTATCCCGCAAAGGCAGAGATCCGCGGAGATACGGTCGCAGTGCGTTCCGAAGATGTCAGTGAGCCGATGTATGTGCGGTATTTCTGGGTGAACTACGGAAAGGTGACGCTCTTCGGCGGCAGCGGGATACCTGCTTCGCCTTTCAGGAGTTCTGCTGACGACGGCTCTGATGTTATCGATATATAGTAGGAGTATATTATTTATGAATATAGTATTTGATGTGGGAATGGTACTGGTCGATTTCAGATGGCGTGATTATGCCCTGCACGATCGTCACATTCCGGAAAGCTCGGTAAATAAACTGGCTGAGAGAATGATACTCTCGCCCGCATGGGATGAGTTCGATCTGTCGATAGTGCCGAACAGCGAGACTATCGAAAAATTTGCGGAGATGTTCACCGATATACCCGATGATTACCGCAGCTTCTGGGAGGATATCGACGGGCTGATCGAACCGTTCAGCTATTCCGCAGAGTGGCTGCACAGCCTGAAGGAACAGGGGCACAATGTCTATCTGCTGTCGAATTACCCAAAATCAATGTTTGAATCACACATGAAAAAGAAGTTCGATTTCATCGGATATACCGACGGCAGAGTTGTATCATATGAATATCACATCATGAAGCCCGACCCGAGGATATATGAGATCCTGCTGGAAAAATACAGCCTCGACCCGGCTGATACGGTTTTCCTTGATGACAGACAGGTAAATATCGACGGCGCCGAACGGTGCGGCATCAAGGGGATACTTTTTACAAATTACGAGGAAGCAAGCAGAAAACTTGATGAGATCATTTCGGAAAGGAGCCTGAGCAAATGAGCAGACCGTCCTATTCTCGCCTTTCACCCGAACAGACAGCGGCGAAGTACTTTATGAATTCCATCTACCTGAAAAATCCCGAGCTGCATACCGGAAGCTTTTCCATGCGGACGCTCCCGTATGTCCTCGAAAGGGACGGTACCGACAGCGGAACGGTGTATATCCTTTGCAGCGGAACGGTGATGAAGAGCATCTCCGCATTCTTCGATACCATGGACTCGCGGAACATTTCCTATTTTCTGCGGGAAGCGCCGCACGGTGAACCGGATATATCGGCTGCCGATGATATCGCCGCCGATATGCGCGAAAGAGAGTGCAGCTGCGTCATACTGATAGGCGGCGGCTCCGTTCTGGACTGCGGCAAGGCGGCAGCTCTTGCCGCTGCGAACAGGTGCTCCGTGAAGAAGATAATGGGCATCAGACCCGGTCTGAGACCAAGCGTTCCGATATATGCTGTTCCCACTACCTGCGGCACCGGCTCGGAGGTGACGCCGTTCGCAGTGCTCACAGACCACGCAAAGCAGGTCAAGGCGTCCGTTACTTCCGGCAAATTCATGCCGCAGGCGGTGTTCCTCGATACCTCGCTTGCGGGCGGTGTTCCGCACGATACCGCCGCTGCCTGCGCTATGGATGCTCTCGCGCACGGCATCGAGAGCTATGCAAACAAGTACAGGATATCGTCCGATGCGGTATTTGCACTGAAAGCCTGCCGCATGATAATGCAGAACGCCGAAACTTATGTGAACGACCGCTCCGACAGACGCGCCGCTGCTGCTATGATGCGTGCCTCCTATGATGCGGGGCTCGGTTTCCGTCACACGGGCTGCGGGAATATCCATGCTGCCGCGCACGCGCTCGGTGAGATATACAAGCTGCCGCACGGGCTTGCAGTAGCGTATGTAATGCCTTACGTTCTGAAAGAGTATCTTTACGACCCCGCCGCCTGCAACGACCTTGCCGTGATATCTGTAAAGAGCGGCTGTGCGGATGCATCGGAGGGAAGGCTTGCCGCTGCCGAAAAGCTCATCTCGGAGATATGCCGTATCCAGAGAAGCATAGGTATTGCGGGAGAGCCGCATTGCGTGAGCAGGGAGGATATCTCCGTTCTGACCTCGCACGCATTCTCCGGCGCAGGAACATCGGGCAGCCCCGTGAGGTTCTCGGTGAGAATGTTCCGCGAGCTGTTTGAGAAGCTCGTTTGAAATACTTCCTCTGCAAAATGTACATAGTGCATTTTGCAGAGGAAGTATCCACGAAGCGCTTGCGGGATATAGCGCGTAGTATATTACAGAAAAAACGGTGTGCATATTCGGGTATGCACACCGTTTTGCTGTGTATTCAGTCGATAGGTTCGTAGGAATATCTGAACGTGCGGTAGGTTATCTCATCGCCGATGTTGAGAGCATTCCAGTCGCTTTCGCTGTATTCGACGACCCTTCTGCTGCCCTTCGGGTCGGATATCACCGCATAGTAATGTTCCTCCGCGTGTCTCTCGCGCCTGTCACCGTAAACAGGGTCTGCGACGTCCGCAGTCAGCCCGGTATCGTACCAGTGCGGGGAATGATCCTGTCCCGCGGCGGCGACCTGCGTGGAGTATATCCATCTGTCGATATCGTAGTAGTATTTCGTTTTATATACCGGCACGCTCCGATATACGGGCTCCTCGTAGGTCTCGTCCTCCCATTCGGTGCGGTAGCGCGGTGTACGCACCTCCTCGAACTGTCCGTTGCCGAGATCGCGGTAGGAGATATCATAGCCGTCCTGTACCTGATGCGACACCCGCCGCGTTTTCTGTTCGTAATGGTCGAGCACCTGGTCGTAGTGATGTATCTCATCACGCTTCGATCTCAGGTGTGCCTCCGGCGGGAGCGACCAGCCGCTCTCCTCTATATTGCGGAATTCCTCTATATCGGTGATGCGCTCCCATTCAAACGATTCTATCACGGAGGAGCGGGTTATCGGCGTGTACAGCCACGAGACAAATCCGAAGAACAGCACTATGCCGGCAATTATGATGAAACGTCTGCGCTTTCGCTTGTCACGGAGATCGAAGAAGCTTTTTATCCCGTCGATGAATGAGCCGCTCTGTGCGGGCGGCGGTGACTGCTGTACCGCCGCGGGCGCAGCACCGTTCATGGCATTTCCGAAATAATCCCTTTCCGCCTCCTCGCGCGGAGAGCCGCAGTTCTTGCATATCGTATCGCGGGCATCGTTCTGGGCGCTGCAATATTCGCATATCCAGTTTGCCTCGTCATTCTTTTCGGCTTCGGAGACTTCCTCGCGCACGCCGCTCTGCATATAGTACCGCACATCGGGCGGTATGGGCGTTCCGCAGGAGGGGCAGTGCCGGTTGTCGCCGCGGATTCCCTTTGTATTGCAGTAGGGGCAGTCCCAGTAGCCCCATACGTGATCTGCCATTCGGTCATTCACCTCTCTTTGTATCATAAGATCATTATAGCATACGTTATATTGATTGTCCATACACTGAACGCAATATAATGTACTTTTAATATTTGACTTTTTTCCGAGTGGAGTGTATAATGAAAACAAAACAGGAGGAGCAATGATATGATCTATGTACCGGAAATACCGCAAAACAGTCTGAAAGACAGAATACAGAAAATAGTTTATCTCGCAAGATCTGCTTTTGAGTCCGGCGTGTACGAGGAAGAACTTCTGACCTTTGAGTTCAATCCGCCTGCATCGGAAGAAAAGCTTGCCATGCTGGAAAAAGAGTTGAACACTGTGCTTGACGAAGATTATAAGAATTTCCTGCGCTTTTCTGACGGAGCGATACTTTGCTTTAATTCTGCTGAATTCTATGATACAGATTCTGTTATAGCGTTGGATAAGCAGGAAAAAGATGACGGACTGCCGGAGGAGCTCATAATTATAGCGGATGTGATAGGTGATGGCGAGGTGTTGTGTTATTCAAGAAAGACACATAAATTCGTTTCATTTTTCGAGGGCGAAGAAGATGAATATGACAGCTTTTTGGATTTTCTCGATGAAGTAATTGACGATATCAAAGATTCCTTGGCTGATTCCTTTGATTTTGATATTGATGATCAATAAGGGACACCGTACCTTTTCATAGGGTACGGTGATTTTTTTGCAAATATCATAAAATCCTCTTGACAAATATAAAACAGCGGTGTATAATCTAATTGATTAAACGCGTTTAATTAGTGGGAAAGAGGGTGCATATATTGAAGCGTGATCCGGAAAAAACAAGGCAGGCGCTCATAGATGCCGCCGAAAAGCTGATGAGCGAATGTGAAGACCCTTCCGAAGTGACCTCCCGCGCGATAACGCGCGAGGCAGGCGTGAACCTTGCTATGATAAACTACTGCTTCGGCTCAAGGGAAGAACTTCTGTTTGAGGTCTTCGGTAAGATACGCGCCGAGGCACTTAAATATGAACCTGCCTTTGAACTGATAATGAACAGCGGACTTTCACCAAAGGAAAAACTGGCGGAGATACACTTCCGCTCAATGAAGCTGATGCTCGAAAATTACAATTACTGCAAGGCTATCACAAAATACGTGCTCATAAACAGAAAGATACAGGCAAAGCGGACGAGCCTGCAGTTCATACAGGAACATTTCGGCGAAAGAAAGACCGAGAGCGAGTGCCGTCTCATAGCGTTCGAGCTTTCAGGCATACACGAGCTCGCTGTCCTGCGGCACGCGGAGCTCAAAGAGGTATGCGGGATAGATCTCCGAGACGATGAGGTGCTGAAAAGATACGTTTCCGATAATATTGACAGATTTCTTGAGGGGTGAATATTATGTATATTTTTGATCTGAAAAGCGTTCCTGTAAAAGGATATGATATCGGCGGCAAGGCGGAAAGTCTCGGCAGGATGCTCCGCATGGGGCTGCCCGTTCCCGGCGGCTATGTGATCGCGGCACAGGCGTTCCGCAACGGTAAAATGATGCCCGAGGCATATACCGAACTAAAGGAGCTTGTAAAAAAACTGCATCTGCGGAAAGGTACATACGCAGTGAGGTCGTCCGCGGTGGGCGAGGATGGCACAGAGGATTCCTTTGCAGGAGCGTATGAAACAATTCTCGATGTTTCACCGAGAGATATCAAGAACGCCGTATTCACAGTGGCAGCTTCGGCGGAGAATGAGCGCGTAGGCGTATATTCGCGCGAACGCGGTGCTGAGTCTGGCGGAACAGCGGTAGTTATCCAGAGATATATCTCTCCGGATCACGCAGGAGTGCTTTTCACCGCCGACCCCGTTACCGCAAGCCGCGGGAAGATGTCCGGCAGCTTTGTGAATGGTGTCGGCGAAAAGCTCGTTTCGGGCGAGGGCATGGACGGAGAATTCACGATAGATGCCGTAAGGTATTCGTACAGCGGCAGTGAGGAGATGGCTCCCTACGCGAAGAAACTGTTTCATTATGCGAAAAGGATATCTGCGGACGGCGTTCCGAAGGACATAGAGTGGGCTGTTTCGGGCGGCAGGGTGTATATACTGCAATCCCGTCCTATAACTACACTGTTCCGGAACGACCCCGACAGCTTCAATATAAACGATTCTCTCTGCGGTGAACTTCTGCTCTCAAAAACGAACGTCGGAGAGATATTCCTGCGCCCCGTATCGCCTGTTACATACGGCATGGTGAATATGATCGGTACGATAATAGGCATACCGCTTATAGCGAACGTGTGCGGTCAGCTTTATCTCAATATTAGCGGCGTCTGCTCGATGATAATGTCTTTCGGGGTGAAAAAGGAAAAGGCGTTCGGACTGATAAGGGAAATAGCAGGCGGGATACCGGAGGTCGAGATACCTGTATATCCCTATGACCGGAAAAATATCCGCAGGGCGGTCGGAAATATTATCAAGGGCGCCGCTGCCGGAAAGAAGTCGAAAAAATACAGCGCCAAAGATCTGAAAGGGAAAATACCGGAGAGAAGCGCTGAACTTATCGAAGTGATCAAAAAAGCAGGCAGCAGATCAGAATTGTATGATATATGGAAGAGCGAATGCGAGCCGTTCATGGGCGGAGTGCTCTCCGCAATAATGACGGGACTCGATGTGAAAGCACTGTTCGGTACACGGGACAAGCTCGAAAAGATATGCGGCACCGAACTTGCAGACAGATTGATGTCCGACTGCTCCGACGGCGGAAATATCGAAAGTCTCGGTCCCCTGCTCGCTATCGCGGACGTAATTGACGGAAGGATGACCCGTAAGGATTATGTGAAGAAGTACGGTCACCGCGACGCCGACGAAATGGAGCTTTCGATGCCGTTCCCGTATGAGGACAGCGATTTTCCGGACAATGTGATCGAAGAATATATCGCTTCGGGAGTTGATGCATATGCAATGAAAGCTGCGCAGGAAGCCCGACGGGATGAAGCGGTGAAGCTGTTCCGGAAAAAATATCCGTCACATTCCGCAGAGCTCGACAGGCTGCTGAAAAAGTATTCCGCGGCGGTGGGCGGCAGAGAGATAATACGCAGTGATGCGCTCAGACTGTTCTGCATGATACGAGAATATCTGCTCAGAGCCGGAGAACTCACGGGGCTGGGCGATGATATTTTCATGCTCTATATAGATGAGGTGAACGAAATACTTTCCGGCAATGACGAGCCCGCCGGAAAAATACCAGTAAGGCGTGCGGTATATGAAAAGCAGATGGATATGCCGAATTTCCCGAGTATGATATGCGGGCGGTTCACCGTTGAAGAATGGCAGGCGAGCGGCAGTCCGGGCGGATATTACCGCTTCGGAGAAACAGCTGTCCGTGATGACAGCGGCGTTATCCGCGGGATAGCGGGTTCGGTGGGGCAATGCGAGGGCACAGCCCGCGTACTGAAGAACATCGACGAGGCAGATACGATAGAACAGGGCGATATACTTGTGGTGCCCGCCGCCAATATCGGCTGGGTGAAGGTATTCCCTAAGATATCCGCGCTGGTGACCGATATCGGCGCGCCGCTCTCCCATGCGGTGATAGTTGCGCGCGAGCTGGGCATCCCTGCGGTGGTGAGCTGTCAGAGCGCATCCTCCGTGCTGCATACCGGTGACAGGATACGTGTTGACGGCACGCTCGGCAGGGTCGAACGTGCAGACTGACGAATGCCCGGAACATACCCATGTAAATATTTTTCTCCTGTGAATGCACTACCCACAACTTAAGAATAAAGCGCGGCGTAAGCCGCAAACGAAGTTTTCGGTCAAGCCTTTTTCAAAAGGCTTGCGGGGTCGAGGGGCGGAGCCCTCGCCGCCGTCCGCAGACGGCGGAATTCCCCTATACAAAGCGCTCCGCAAGGGGGTGAATTGAAACAGTCCAGTGGACTGTTTTCCGTAGGGGGGACGCCCTGCGATAGAGGGCGTCCCCCCTGTCTTAAATCCTTAAGTTGTGGATAGTGCCTGTGAATGTAAGAAAAGCTGTACCGCGTGTGCGATACAGCTTTTCTGATGTATAGTGTCTCTGCTGAATGATCATCCCTGATAGGATGCGCTGCCGAATCCGATTATCATAGTAGTGATATTCAGGAAGAATATCGACAGTATGCCGAACAGCGTGCTTTTTCCGAATACCTTGCACAGCTTGACCGAAGTTGCAATATAAACTATGATATTTACGATAGGTATGAGCAGCAGAAGGAAAGCGATGCCCTTTCCCCATGTGATCTTGAAGAGAACATAAAGATTGTAGATCGGGATTATGGAAGCCCATCCTGGTTCGTTCGCCTTGTCGAAGATCTTCCACCATGCAATTACCAGCAGAACATAGACTATGATACTCAGAGTGCTTGTCGTTCCGTTGGTGAATTTGTCGATCATTTCTGAAATGTCAGTCAATTTGATTACCTCCTTGAGTTATTCTGTAAATCTGTTTATAGAGCTTATGAGCTCGCTTATTTCAAATGGCTTTGAGATATGTCCGTTCATTCCCGACTCGAACGACATCCTGCGGTCATCAGCGCTTGCGTTGGCGCTCAGTGCGATTATCGGAACGTATGCTGCGTAAGCGCTGCCGATCGCTCTTATCGCTCTTGTGGCATCGTAGCCGTTCATCACGGGCATCTGTATATCCATTAAAATAAGATCATAGTAGCCGTCGGGGTGTTCTGTGAACATCTTCACGGCATCGCTCCCGTCGGGGGCGGCTTCTGTTATGAAACCGTATTTATGGAGCACCGTTTCCGTGAGCATGAGGTTTATCTCGATATCCTCAACGATAAGGATGCGTTTTGGTGCATCACTGTCATTGCGGGCAGGTGAGTGCAGCTTGGTGATCTTGTCACGCTCGGCTGACCGCATAGGTATATTCACAGTGAATTCCGAGCCCTTTCCCTTTTCGGAGGTGACCGATACTGTACCGTCCATTATCCCAAGCAGGCTCTTTGCGATGGAAAGTCCGAGACCTGCGCCCGGATATCCTGTTTTTGTGGCGGTCTCTTCGCGCTCGAACGGCTCGAACACACTCGGCAGGAATTCCTTTGAAATGCCTATGCCGTTGTCCGATATGCGGAATTCGTATATATATTTACCTGCGAAAAGCTTGTCGGTCTTGCGGGTGTAAATGCGTATCTCGCCGCCGTCATTCGTGAACTTCACCGCATTCGAGAGGATGTTAGATATTATCCGTGAAAACCGCGTAACATCGGTGAATACGTCCTCATCGGGAAGATCGGTATCCGATATCATGGAAATATGCTTCTTTTCCCGGGCGGGCGCGGTCAGATCGGTGAGTCTGTTCATCAGCTGCCGCAGATCGCATTTTTCCTCGCGCAGGGTGATATGTCCGCCTTCGATACCGCTCATTTCGAGGATATCGTCAATGAGCGACATCATGTGATGATTGGAGATATCTACCTTTTCGAGGTATTCCGCAAGCAGCCCGGGATCATTTATATGGCTTTTTGCGAGAGCGGTGAACCCCATTATGGAGTTCATCGGCGTGCGGATATCGTGGGAGATATCAAAAAGGAACTTCATCTTTATCCTGTTGAGGTTCTGTATCCTTTCAAGCTCCCGTGCCATACGCTTTTCGGTGCAGTCGTTGATGAAAACGTAATACAGGTCGCCGTAGTCCGCAGTGTGGACGAAGTGTCCGTAATCCTCGACATAGCGTACTGTGCCGTCCTTCCTGATTATGCGATACTCTACATAATCAAGGCTGCTGCTCACATTGGCGGATATCTGCTCAACGATGGATTTCTCAACAGCATCGAGGTCATCGGGGTGAACTATACCCCGGAAGGAATTGCGGGTGAGCGATCTGAATTCATCGGCACTGCTGCATCCGAATATGCTCAGCATTGCACTGTTGAAGTAGAGCAGTTCCTCATCACCGTCTGCCTTATATATAAAGAACCCGCCGGGCATCTGGTTGGCTATCTGTTCGATGATCGGCAGGGTCTCCTCAGTAAGGGTGAATTTAATATCGTTTCCCATTATATGATATTCTCCGTAGGTCGCGAATATTCAGTGCTGGTATTCAATGAATAAATTTTATCATATTATCTGTTGGTTGTCAAGTGTATTATTTCAAATGTATGTGCAAGCCGTATGCAAATGCATCCCATACAGAAACGAATAGCAAAAAGCCCGCGTGTGCGGGCTTTTTGATGTAAAGTATGGAGAAAAACCTGTT